>JBCBZW010000032.1 GCA_039815145.1 Pseudomonadota bacterium | reverse complement strand
GTCGGCCCGGCATGTTCGAGTACGAGGTGGAGGCCGAGCTCGCGCACACCTTCCGCCGCGCGGGTGCGCGCACGTCCTATCCGCCGATCGTAGCGAGCGGCGCCAACGCGTGCATCCTGCACTACATCAAGAACGATCAAGCCTGTGAGGACGGCGACCTGCTGCTCATCGATGCAGGCTGCGAGATCGAGTGCTACGCCTCAGACATCACCCGCACTTTTCCGGTGAACGGTCGCTTCAGCGACGCCCAGCGGGCGATTTACGAACTCGTGCTGAAGGCTCAGTACGCGGCGATCGAGGCCGTGCAACCGGGCAACCACTGGAACGCTCCCCACGAGGCGGCCGTGAAGATCATCACCCGCGGCCTGGTGCGCCTGGGGTTGCTCAAGGGCGGCGTGCCCAAGCTCATCAAAGATATGGCCTACCGTCGCTTCTTCATGCACAAGACCGGTCATTGGCTCGGCATGGATGTGCACGACGTGGGCGATTACAAGGTGGGTGACGCCTGGCGCGAGTTCGAACCCGGCATGGTGCTCACGGTGGAGCCGGGCATCTACATCGCGCCTGGCAGCAAGGGCGTGCCGCGCAAGTGGTGGGGTATCGGTGTGCGCATCGAGGATGACGTGCTCGTCACTCGCACCGGCCAGGACGTGCTGAGCGCCTCCGTGCCCAAGGAGGTGGATGAGATCGAAGCGCTGATGGCAGACGGCGCCGACACCCTACCTCCTCCTGCGCGCGCCCGACGCTCTCGCCCCCGCCGCGCCGCAGGTGCGGCTCCTTGAACGCGCGCGACGCGCGCGCCTACGACGTGGTGATCGTCGGTGGCGGCGCCGTCGGCAGCGTCCTCGCTCTTGCCCTGGCCCCCCTCAATCTGCGAGTGGCCGTCGTGGAGGCCATGGCGCCGCCGCAGGAGCCCGCCGACAGGGCGCAGGGCGCCGTTCACGAAGCGCGCTGCACAGCGCTCGCCTTAGGTAGCCAGCGGATTCTCGAGACGCTCGGCGTCTGGCCCCAGCTGCAGTCGGCGGCCGTGCCCATCCGGCATATTCATGTCTCAGATCGCGGACAGTTCGGCAGCACTCGCCTGAACGCCGAGGCCGAAGGCGTCAACGCCTTCGGCCAGGTGGTGCACAACAGCGATCTTCAGCAGCGACTTTGGACGCGCATGAGCGCGTTGGGCCAACGCGACCAGGCGCCCGCCGCCGGTCAGTTGGACCTGTGGGCGCCGGCGCAGGTCACCGCGGCCCATGCGGATCTCGAGGCGGCGACGATTACCCTCGCGGTCGACGCTGAGGAGTCGCCCGTGCAGTTGCGGGCGCAACTGTTGGTGGCGGCCGATGGTGCGCGCTCGAGCGTGCGTCGGTTGCTGGGCGTTGGAGCGGATCTTCAGTCCTACCGGCAGCAGGCGATCGTCGCCAACGTCACCACCCAGCGTCCCCATGAGAACGTCGCCTACGAACGTTTCATTGGTAGCGGCCCCCTCGCCTTACTGCCGCTGACGGAGGGGCGCAGCAACGTGGTGTGGACCGTGTGGCGCGATGATGCGCCGCGCCTACTGGCGCTGGATGATGCTGAGTTTCTCGAAGCGCTTCAGGAGGCCTTCGGTTTTCGACTCGGTCGGTTAACCCACACCTCGCCGCGCGCCGCCTTTCCCCTGTGGCTGAGCCGTGCACGCGATGATCTGCTGCCGCCGCGCGTCGCCCTGGTCGGTAACGCAGCCACCGGCGTGCACCCGGTGGCCGGTCAAGGCCTCAACCTTGGGTTGCGCGATGCGGCGGGGCTGGCGGAGTTGATCGCCGACGCCTTGGCCGATGGCCTCATCGATGTGGGCGGCGGCGCGTTACTCGATGCGTTCCTGCGCTGGCGCGCGGAAGACCGCGGCCAGGTGAGCGCCTTTACCGACACGCTAGTGCGCTTGTTTACCCAACCTGCTGCACCGATCGGCATGGCGCGGGGCTTAGGTCTTCTGGCCCTGGATCTCATGCCGGGGGCGAAGTCGGCCTTCGCACGCAATGCGATGGGCATGGGCGGTAAGTCACCTCGCCTGGCCCGCGGCTTGCCCCTTACCAGCGCCGACGCAGCGCGCCGCTACCGGCGGTGCCTCATGAGTGCGTCGCCCGCGGTGGACTACGACGTGGTCATCGTCGGTGGTGGGTTGGTGGGGGCTTCCCTCGCCGCTCTGCTCGCGCACACCACCAAGCTCAGCGTGGCCGTGCTCGATCGGGCCCCGCCGCCGGCCGCGGCCTCGCCCTTGGCTGGGCCCGTGGGAGCGTTCGAGTTCGGTTTGCGCGTCTCCGCCATCTCCCACGCCACCTGGCGCCTGCTTGAACTCGTGCGCGCGCGACCTGATCCACGCTCGCTGATCGCCTACGAACGCATGGAAGTGTGGGAGGGGGCGAGCGCGCGTGAGGCGCGGATCGAGTTCGACTGCGCCCGCCTCGCTGAACCCTGCCTCGGCTACATCATCGACAATGCCGCCCTGCTCAGCGCGTTCTACGAGGTGTTACATAGCGAGCGCAACGTGAATCTGCTGGCGCCTACGGGTGTGGCAGGGATCGGGTCGGCGGCTACGCCGCGCGAGGCGATCGTCGTGCAGTTGGACGATGGACGGGCCCTGCGCGCCCGCCTGGTGGTCGGTGCCGACGGCGCTGAGTCGCGCGTGCGCAGTTTGGCGGGCATCCCCGCCCGTACCCATGAGTACCGTCAGGCAGGGGTCGTCGCGCACCTGCGGCCCGAGCGACCCCATGGCGCAACGGCGCGCCAGCGCTTCCTCGCCGATGGGCCTCTGGCGCTCCTCCCGCTCGCCGACGGTCGCGTCTCCATCGTGTGGTCGACCCGGCCGGAGCACGCGCACGAGCTTCAGTCCGAACTCTCACCCGACGCTTTCGAGCGAGCGGTCGAGGAGGCCAGTGAGGGCGTGCTCGGTCACCTCGAACTGACTAGTGCTCGCGCCTCGTTTCCCCTGCGGGTCATGCACGCCCGTCGCTACACCTCGCCGCGCGTGGCCCTGGTGGGTGACGCCGCACACGTGGTGCACCCGCTGGCCGGTCAGGGCGTGAACCTTGGGTTCCTCGACGCGGCCGCCCTCGCCGGCACCCTGGCGGAGGCCGCCGAACGCGGCGAGGAGATCGGCGATCACTACGTGCTCGAGCGCTACGAACGCGCCCGCAAGGGCGAGAACCTCGCGACGGCCGCCGCCCTGGATGGCCTGAAGCGGTTGTTCGCCTCCCGCCACCCGCTCGTGGACACCCTGCGGCGCACGGGTCTCGCGGCCGTGGATCGTCTCGATCCGGTGAAGTCCGTGCTGGCCCGGCGTGCGATGGGGATCAGTGGCAACGTGCCACCGCTGCTCGCCCGACGGCCCCCGGGCTGAAAAGAAGACTTGAGGAGATCATCCGTGAACAGCATCCCAGGCTACGCGCTAGATCGCTGGATCGCCCCGGGCGATAGCGCCCGTGCGGTGCTGGACGCCACCACCGGTGAACCCGTCGGTCAGGTCTCGAGCGACGGCCTCGACTTTGCGGCCATGCTCGAGCATGCCCGCAGTGTCGGCGGCCCCGCCCTGCGGCGCATGACCTTCCACCAGCGCGCGTTGATGGTGAAGGCGATGGCTAAGCACCTCAACGAGCGCAAGGAGGGGCTGTACACCCTGTCCGCTTCCACCGGTGCCACACGCAAGGACTCCTGGGTCGACATCGACGGTGGCATCACCACCGCCTTCGTTTACGCCAGCAAGGCGCGGCGTGAACTCCCCGACGAACCCTTCTTCGTGGACGGCCCCACGGAGGTGCTCTCCCGCGAGGGCACCTTTCTCGGCCGCCACATCTGTGTGCCCCTCGAGGGCGCAGCCATCCACATCAACGCCTTCAACTTCCCCGTGTGGGGGCTGCTGGAGAAGCTAGCGCCAGCGTTGATCGCCGGTATGCCGGTGATCGCCAAGCCCGCGACGCAGACCTGCTACCTCACCCAGGTGCTGGTCGCCCAGATCATCGACTCCGGCCTGCTACCACCGGGCGCCCTGCAGTTGATCTGCGGCAGCGCCGGGGACTTGCTCGACCACGTGACCTGCCAGGACGTGGTGGCGTTCACGGGCTCCGCGGCCACGGGCATGATGCTCAAGCAACGACCGGCGATCGTGAACAACGCCGTACGCTTCACCATGGAAGCCGATTCCTTGAACTGCTCCGTGCTGGGGCCGGACGCGGGCCCTGGCACGCCCGAGTTCGACCTTTACGTGAAGGAGCTCGTGCGGGAGATGACCACCAAGGCCGGGCAGAAGTGCACGGCCACCCGGCGCGCCATCGTGCCCGCTGCCCACTGCCAGGCAGTGGTGGAGGCGGTGCAGGCACGCCTGGCGAAGACCGTGCTCGGCGACCCGCGCCTGGATGCCGTGCGCATGGGGCCCCTGGTCAGCTTGGATCAACGCCGCGAGGTGCATGAGCGCATCGGTGAGTTGGCGCGCGAAGGTGAGGTGGTGCTTGGCGGCCAATCGCTGCCGACGCGATTGGAAGGCGCGGACCCAGCACGCGGCGCCTTCGTCGCCCCCACCTTGCTCTATTGTCCAAAGCCTCTGCAGGGCGAGGCCGTGCACAGCGTCGAGGCCTTCGGTCCGGTCAGCACCTTGATGCCCTACGACTCGGTGGACGATGCCATCGCGTTGGCGGCCAAGGGCGGCGGCAGCCTGGTCGGGTCGCTGTTCACGCACGATCGGGAGGTGGCGGCGGACATCGTTCTTGGCATGGCGGCGTGGCACGGCCGGGTCTACGTGGTCGATCGCGACAGCGCCAAGGAGGCCACGGGCCACGGCTCCCCCCTGCCGCACCTGATCCACGGCGGCCCTGGGCGAGCGGGCGGCGGGGAGGAACTAGGCGGCATGCGGGGCGTGCTGCATTACCTGCAGCGCGCGGCCGTGCAGGGCTCGCCGGACGTGCTCAGCGCCGTGTGCCGTCGTTACGTACGTGGCGCCGCCACCCATCAGGATAGCGAGGGTCTTCACCCCTTCCGCAAGCGCTTCGAAGCGCTACGTGTCGGCGAGTCCCTGGTGGTCGGCCCGCGCAAGATCACCGAACAGGACGTGGAGGCTTTCGCCGCCCTGAGCGGCGATCGCTTCTACGCGCATATGGACAGCGACGCGGCCAAGGCGAACCCCTTCTTCGACGAACGCGTCGCCCACGGCTACTTCCTCGTCTCCGCGGCCGCCGGCATGTTCGTCGATCCGGCGCCCGGGCCGGTGCTGGCCAACTACGGCCTCGAGGATCTCAGGTTTCTCACCCCGGTGTACTTCGGCGATGAGATCACCGTGCACTTCACCTGCGAGCAGAAGACCATGCGCTACGGCCAAGGCTATGGCGAGGTGCGCTGGGCGGTGGACCTGCGCAATCAGCACGGCGAGATCGCCGCCAGCTACACGGTGCTGACGCTGGTGGACAGCGAGCAGCCAGCGGCCCACTAGGCCTGGGCCCTCCAGTCGAGCGGCGCCGTCGGATCTACGCCCTCGGCGAATGGGCGGCCGCGCTCCACGTTGGTGAGGCGGTAGACCAGACCGATCCAGTTGTCCATGATCGCTTCCGCCGTGTCGTGCCAGCTGTTGTGCAGGGCGGGCACCAGTAGCGCCTCGGGGAAGCTCTCCAGGCCAACGTTCGTCGTAGGTGTCGCCAGACGTCGTTGGTACTCGAGCAGGATGGCGCGGCTGCGCGGGGAGAAGTAGCGCTCGGGGAAGGGCGGTGGATCGGATCGTTCCTTCGCCACCCAGCGCGCGACTTCGCGACGATACTCCTTGAGCAGGGTGATCGCGTCGTACTCCGGATGCCCCTGGAAGCAGACCTGACGAATGCCATCGCCGCTCACGGCGAGGTGCACCTCACCCTCCTCACTCGCCGCCAACACCGCCATGCCGTGGGCTTCGAAGGTGTCCCGCGAGATGTGATTCCAGCGCGAGTGGGGGACATCGAAGCGTGTGTTGACGCCACTCACCAAGGGGTGTGTGCGGTCGCTGACCGTGTGCGAGTACACCCCCCAACGCTTGAAGCCCAGGGGCTGGCGCACCTCGCCGTGCGCGTGCTGGAGCAGCGCGTGGGTGGCGAGGCACGAGCAGAGGGTCGAGGTGACGTGTTGCAAGGCCCAGTCGAACACCGCCGTGAGTTCAGCCCAGAACGGTTCCTTGGAGAGATCGCGTCTCGTCGCGTTGGCACCGGTGATGATCAGCGCGTCGAGGCCCGCCTCGGCCATCGTATCGAAGTGGGCGTAGTGGGCCTCGATGTGCGCTTTGGCGCGGGGGCTGCGCTCGACGCTCTCCAGGGTGAACGGGTGCAGGTAGAACTGAGCGATCTGGTTGGCTTCCCCGATCAGGCGCAGGAACTGGCGCTCGGTGGCCTCCAGGGCTGCATCGGGCATGAGATTGAGCAGGCCAATGTGCAGCTCGCGGATGTCCTGCTGTTCCGCCTGCGCCCGCGAGACCACGGTGACGCCCTCGCGCGCGAGGCGGGCGAAGGTGGGTAGGGGATTATGGGAGACCAGGGGCATGGCGTCGGTCGCTCGCTCAAGCGCGGTCCAGGAGGTCTGCGACGAGATCGACGAAGTCGTCCGCGCTCTGCACCTCAGCCAGCTGGGCGGCCTCCAAGGTGTAGCCGTAGCGTGCGGCGATCGCCTCGTAGCGTGGCACCCGGGCCTCGAACAGGCGTGGGAAGATCCAGCGAACGAAATCATCAGGATCGATCAGCGCGACGTACTCCAACTGGCGCTCACCCATGTACTCGGCGAGCTGTTCATCGAGGAACGCCTCGCGATAGAACATCGGCTTCGGACTCGCCACGGCTCGCTGTACAAGTGCCTGGCTGTCGGCTTGCGAGGCACGGATGTAGATCACCAGGGTGTGTTCGGCCAACACCTCCATCACCCGCGGGTCGTCCAGCTCACAGAGGCTGCCCCCGGCGTCGTTGACGAAGTGCTGGTAGCCGTAGATCGCCTGGGCGCGTTCGATGAACTGCGGCACGTCGAGCATGGCGGCCACCTCGGCTTGCTCGTGCAGGCGCTGACGCCGCTTGAACTCCACCAGGTCGAGGCCGCCGTGTTCCGGGTCGCCGAGCTTGCCGAGGAAGGTGGACAGGGGCGCCAGGTTGTCGATGCTGATGTTGTTCTCCACGTAGATGGAGTCCGAGCGCAGGAGGTCGTGCACGAAGGGCACGGTCATCAACTGGCGTTTGATGTTGTCCAGGATGGGCTCCCCGAGGTAGCGCGTGCCGATGCGATAGTCGCCCGAGTAGTGAAACCAATCCTGGTGGCGCAGGCGCGAAGCCAGGCGCGTCTTGCCCACGCCGGACATGCCTAGCAGCGTGATCGCCCGCGAGGGCAGGTGGCGAAACTCCTTACCGGTGAGGCGCATTCAGGGGCGCTCCAGGAGGCTGGCGACGCCTTGGCCGACGCCGACGCACATGGTGGCGAGGGCCCGGGTGGCTTCGCCGCGTTGGATCGAGTGCGCCGCCGTGGCCACCAGCCGTGCGCCGGTCATCCCCAGGGGATGGCCGAGGGCGATGGCGCCGCCGTTCGGGTTCACGCGTGGATCGTTGTCGTCGACACCCAGTTCGCGTAGGACGGCGAGGCCTTGGGCGGCGAAGGCTTCGTTCAGTTCGATCATGTCGACGCCGTCCAGTGGCTGGTCCAGGCGGGTGAGCAAGCGGCGCGTGGCGGGCACGGGGCCGAGGCCCATGACCCGTGGTTCGATGCCCGCGCTGGCCGCCCCGGCGAAGCGTGCCATGGGGGTGAGGTCGTGCTCGCGGACCGCCTCTTCGCTGGCGAGGAGCACGGCGCAGGCGCCGTCGTTCACGCCGGAAGCGTTGCCCGCCGTCACCGTGCCGTTCGCGCGGAAGGGCGTCTTCAGGCGGGCCAAGGCTTCCAGGGTGGTGTCGGCACGAGGATGCTCGTCGCGCGTCACCCGCAGCGGATCGCCCTTGCGCTGGGGAATCTCGACCGGGGTGATCTCCGCCGCCAGGCGACCGCTCGCCTGCGCCTGCGCCGCGCGTTGCTGAGAGCGCAGGGCGAACGCGTCCTGATCCTCGCGCGACACCTGACACTGCTCGGCCACGTTCTCACCGGTCTCGGGCATCGAGTCGATGCCGTACTCGCGTTGGATGCGAGGATTGACGAAGCGCCAACCGATGGTGGTGTCGAAGATCTCGGCACGGCGGCTGAAGGCAGCATCCGCCTTAGGCATGACCAGGGGCGCGCGGGACATGGACTCGACGCCACCGGCGATGGCCAGTCGCGCCTCGCCGCAGGCGATCGTGCGAGCCGCCATCGCGACCGCGTCCATGCCCGAGGCGCAGAGGCGATTGACGGTGATGGCCGGCACGCTCGGGGGGAGCCCCGCGAGCAGGCTCGCCATCCTCGCGACGTTACGGTTGTCCTCGCCGGCCTGGTTGGCGCAGCCGTAGACCAGCTCGTCGATGCGCTCGGGGTCGACCGCCGCCGCCTGGCGCTGCATCAACGCGCGCAAGGGGATCGCGGCAAGGTCGTCTGCGCGAACGTGAGCGAGGGCGCCGCCGAAGCGACCGATGGGCGTACGCACGGCGTCGCAAATGTACACGGGTTGCATCGTCTCTCCGGGGTGGCTTTCGGGGCTTCGCCTGCGCACGAACCCTGTCGCCCGCAGCGCATCACCGGCCCTCTCGCTGGCTGATTTTGTCACGTTTTCCGAAGGCTAGCGCAGGGCGCGGGAGCGGCGCGGGCGCAGGCTGGTGAGCGCCTCGGGGGATCGGCTATGATCCGCGCCAGTCGCGTCGGGGCGGCGCTTAACCTTTGGAGATCTAGTGTCTCACTTGACCGCACTGGCAAGCGCCCACGAGCGCGCCGGGGCTCGCCTGGTTACCTTCGCCGGCTGGCAGCTGCCCGTGCAGTACAGTTCGGCGCTCGACGAGCACCGCGCCGTGCGCAACGACGCGGGCATGTTCGACGTCTCCCACATGATGATCACCGACTTCGCCGGCGCTGGCGCAAGCGCCTGGCTGCGCGCTCTGCTGTGCAGCGATGTGGCCAAGTTGGACGGCCCTGGCGCCGGCCGCTACACGTGCGCGCTCAACACCGAGGGCGGCGTGATCGACGATCTCATCGTCTTTCGGCGCGACGACCAGGCGGGCGAACCCGCCTACCGCATCGTCAGTAATGCGGGCACGCGCGAGCGGGTCACGGGTTGGTTCGAAGCGCGCCTGCAGGCGTGGGACGGCCCGCCGCTCACGCGTATGCAGCGCGACGACCTCTCCATGATCGCGGTGCAAGGCCCGCAGGCGGTGGGGCGCATCATGCCCGTGTTGGCGGCCACGCTAGGTAGCACCGACATCGAAGCGCTCAGCACCCTGCCGCGCTTTCATGCCGTTGAGGTGGGCGAGACCTTCATCTCCCGTACCGGGTACACGGGCGAGGACGGTGTGGAGATCTGCTTGCCCCACGCGCAGGTGGAGGCGCTCTGGGATCGCTTGCAGCAGGAGGCGCAGGTCGCCCCCTGCGGGCTTGCCGCCCGCGATGTGCTGCGTCTCGAGGCGGGCTTGAACCTCCACGGCAGCGACATGGACGAGACCACCCGCCCGCAAGAGGTCGGCCTGCGATGGCTGCTCGACCTGGATGACGCGCAGCGGGAGTTCGTCGGTCGGGTGGCGGTCGATGCTGAGCGAGGCGCCGCGCCCGCGCGCTTCCTGCGACGAGGCCTGCGCCTGATCGATAAGGGCGTGCCCCGGGCGGATTGCGAGGTGCTCGCCGGCGCAGACGCCGACAGTGCCAGCGTCGTCGGCACCATCACTAGCGGCAGTTTTTCCACCAGCCTGGGCCACGGTGTTGCCCTCTGGCGCATGCGGAGCGATGCTCGCGAGCAAGTGGAGGCGGGAAGCCTTTTCGTTCAGATTCGCCAACGGCGCGTGCGGGCAGAACTGGCCGCGCCGCCGTTCGTGAGGGCTGGCGCCTGAGCGCCGGATGACCAGGCTCGGTACAGGGGAGAAAGATAATGAGCAATGTACCTGGCGATCTGCGTTACACAGAGAGTCATGAGTGGATTCGCGCCGAGGACGACGGCACGCTGGTGATGGGCATCACCGAGCACGCACAAGCCGAGCTCGGCGAGTTGGTGTTCGTCGATCTGCCCGAGGCAGGTCAGGAAGTCTCCCAAGGCGATGCCTTGGCCGTAGTCGAATCAACGAAAGCCGCTTCCGACGTCTACAGTCCGGTGGCGGGCGAACTGGTAGCGGTGAACACCGCCCTCGACGACTCCCCGGACCTCGTCAATCAGCACCCGTACGACGACGGCTGGATCTTGCGCTTGCGACCGAGCGATGATGCGTGGGCCGAGCGCATGCTCGACGCCGAGGCCTATCGCGCGCTGATCAGCGACTGACCGCGCGGCGATCTGGGACACTACGACCTTCTCTCACTTCAGGAGCTTCCTGACGATGGCAACGATTACCCTCCACGGCAACGAGATTCACACCAACGGGGAGCTCCCGAAGGTGGGCGCCGCCGCGCCTGACTTCACGCTGACGGACAAGAACCTCGCCGACGTGGGCCTCAACGAATTCGAAGGCCGTCGCAAGCTGCTGAACATTTTCCCGAGCGTCGATACGCCGGTCTGCGCCCTGTCCACGCGTCGCTTCAACGAGTACGCCAAGGACCACGCGGACACGGTGATGCTCATGATCTCGGCCGACCTGCCCTTCGCCCAGTCGCGCTTCTGCGGTGCGGAGGGGCTGGAGAACGTGTTGGCGCTCTCGACCATGCGCAACCAGGAATTCGCCAGTGACTACGGCGTGCTGATCGAGGATGGCCCCCTGGCCGGTCTCACGGCGCGCGCTGTGGTGGTGCTGGATGAGAACAACACGGTCGTGCACACCCAGCTGGTCACCGAGATCGGCGACGAGCCCGACTACGAGGCAGCCATAAAAGCCCTCGGCTAGGCGCGCCTCGGCGCGTCGCGGCCCCCCGCGACGCGCCCGCATGCCTGCCGCGCTCAGGTCACGGCAGCTCGCGGGCGATTGCAGTAGACTCCGCCGCTTGGACCCGATCCGAGCGGCTGCGCTGGCCCTCGCCCAGCTCTCGTGTCGTCGTGTCCCCACCCGCCCCTGTCATGGCCGACAGGCGGCCGCTTCCACTTCGACGGAGAAACTGAGCGCATGACAGCACTGATCTGCGGGTCCCTGGCCGTCGACAACATCATGGTGTTCCCGGGCCGCTTCAAGGATCACATCCTGCCCGACAAGATCCATATGCTGAACGTGGCGTTTCTGGTGCCGGAGTTGCGCCGCGAGTTCGGCGGCTGCGCGGGCAACATCGCCTATAACCTCAAGCTCTTAGGTGGCGACGGCGTACCGATGGGCACCGTGGGTAGGGACTTCGCCCCCTACGCCGACTGGTTCGCCAGCCAGGGCATCGACGCTCGCTACGTGCGCGCCTACGACGATCAGTTCACGGCTCAGGCGTACATCACGACTGATCTCGACGACAACCAGATCACGGCCTTCCACCCCGGCGCCATGGCCAACGCTCACGAGCAAGCGGTGCCGAGCGACGCCGGGATCTCCATCGGCATCGTCTCGCCGGACGGTAAGGACGGCATGGGCAGCCACGCGCGAGAGTTCGCGGCCGCCGGCATCCCCTTCATCTTCGATCCCGGCCAGGCCCTGCCCCAATTCGAGGGGCCGGAGCTGCTGGAGATGGTGGAGCTCGCCACTTGGCTCACGGTGAACGATTACGAAATGCAGCTCGTCAGCGAGCGCACGGGTCTCGAGCCGAGTGCCCTGGCGCAGCGGGTGAGCGCCCTGATCGTCACCCGCGGCGGCGAGGGCTCGCAGATCCACAGCGACGGGAAGATCACCGAGATTCCCGCCGCACCGGTCGGCGGTCTCGCGGACCCGACCGGCTGCGGCGACGCTTACCGGGCGGGGCTGCTCTACGGCCTCATGAATGAGCTCGGGTGGGAGGTGACCGGTCGCCTCGCCTCGCTCATGGGCGCGGTGAAAATCGAGTCTCACGGCACCCAGAATCACCGTCCGGACCGCGACGAGCTGGCCCGGCGCTACCAGGAGAGTTTCGGCTCCGCCGCACCCTGGTAGGCAACCCGAGCGAACCTTCCTGATCCATGCCTGCCAAACAGCAGGACACGTCGATGCCGAGATCGCCCATGCAGCTCTACCGCCCAAGCCTTTTCACCGCCCTCGCCCTCCTGGCGGGCGCGATCGGGACCTCCGCCGACTGCGCGCTCGCGCAGCAGGCCCAGCCGGCCCCAGCGCCGCCCCCTTCGTGGAGCGAGACCCTGGAGCGCGTCTCCAGTGGTGTGGTGTCGATTCGGGTGGACGGCACGCGCGCCTTCGATACGGAATGGAACCAATCGACCCAGGCCACGGGCTTCGTGGTAGACGCCGAGCGCGGCCTGGTCCTCACCAACCGCCACGTGGTCATGCCGGGGCCGGTGGTGGCGCAGGGCGTATTCGTCAATAACGAGGAAGTCGAGCTGGTGCCCGTGTACCGCGATCCCGTGCACGACTTCGGCTTCTACCGCTACGACCCGGCCGCCCTGCGCTACATCCAGCCGCCCACCCTCGAGCTGCACCCGGAAGGTGCTCAGGTGGGGCGCGACGTACGGGTCATCGGCAACGACGCGGGTGAGCAGCTCTCGATCCTGGCGGGCACGATCGCCAAGCTCGATCGCGCCGCGCCCACCTACGGCAAGAACAAGTACAACGACTTCAACACCTTTTACTTCCAGGCCGCGTCCAGCACCTCCGGGGGGTCCTCCGGTTCGCCGGTGATCGACATCGACGGGCGGGTCGTCGCCCTCAACGCCGGCGCCAACAACAACGCGGCGTCGAGTTTCTTCCTGCCCTTGGACCGCGTTCACCGCGCCCTGCGCTTGATCCAGCAGGAGTCTAAGGTGGCCCGAGGAAGCTTGCTCACGATCTTCAAGCACAAGCCCTTCGACGAGCTCCGTCGCCTAGGGCTTTCATCAGGTACAGAAGCCTCCGTGCGGGCGGCCTTCCCGCAAGGCACCGGCATGCTGGTGGTGGACGAGGTGTTGCCCCAGGGCCCCGGCGATGGGGTGTTGGAGCCCGGCGACATCTTGGTGAGCGTCGATCACGTGTTGGTCAATCGCTTCGTGCCCCTCGAGGAGCGCCTGGACGCCAGCGTCGGCGAGGAAGTGTCCCTTCTGATCCGTCGCGGCGAGCAGGACCTGCGGGTGGCGGTCACGGCCGCCGATTTGCACGGGGTGACGCCCGCCTCGCTCATCGAGGTGGGCGGCGCCATCGTGCACGACCTGTCCTACCAGCAGGCGCGGCACCTGAACGTGCCCGTGCGCGGTACCTACGTGGCATCGCCCGGGTATCTCTTGAGCGTGGCGGGCATTCCCCGCGGCGCGGTGATCACCGAGCTCAACGGCCGCGACGCCAGTTCCCTCGGGGCCTTCGAGGCCCGCCTCGCGGAAGTGCCCGACGGGCAGCCCCTGCGCATTCGCTACTTCACGGAAGCCGATCCTCGTCGGTCGACCTTGCGCGTGGTGAACATGAATCGCGCCTGGTTCCCGAACCGCGCCTGCGAGCGCGACGATTTCCTCGGCTACTGGCCCTGCCGCGCGCTGGATCCCGGCCCGCCGGCGGTGGCGCCGACCGCGGCGAGCACGCGCTTCGCCAAGGTGGGGGACCCGCGCGCCGATTACCTGGCGCCCTCGCTGGTCATGGTCAACTATGACATGCCCTACACCGTCTCCGGTGTGGCCGATCTCCACTACCACGGCACGGGCGTCATCGTGGACGCGCAGCGCGGCTTGGTGGTGGTCGACCGCAACACGGTGCCGGTGGCGATGGGGGATGTTCGCATGACCTTCGCAGGCTCCCTGGAGGTGCCCGCGGAAGTCGTCTACGTCCACCCCCTGCACAACCTGACGCTGCTGCACTACGACCCCGCCCTGATCGGCGACACGCCGACCCGCGCCGCCACCTTCAGCACCCTGCGACCTAAGGCGGGTGATAGGGCCTGGGTGGTGGGTTTGCGGTCCGATCATAAGATCGTCTCCCAGGGCACTATCGTGGCGTCCGTGGATGCGGCGGAGTTCCCGCTTTCGCGGAGCTTCCGCTTCCGCGACTCGAACCTCGAGACGATCTCCGTGGTCAACGCACCGCCCGTTGACGGCGTGCTGGCCAACGATAAGGGCGCGGTGCTGGCCACCTGGTCCAGCTTCGCCTACCAGGACGGGCGCCAAGTGGTGCAGGTCACCCGCGGCATGCCGATCGACATCGTGGCCGATATGGTCAATGCGGTTCGCGAGGAGCAGCCTCTGCGTTCGCTCGAAGCGGAGCTGTGGCCGATCCCGATGGCGGCGGCGCGCCAACTGGGGCTTCCCGATGACTACATCGCGTGGCTCGAGGGACCCGACGGACCCGCGATTCCCCAGGTGCTCAAGGTGATGCGCCTGGTGGCGGGGTCGCCCGCTGCGCAGCTGTTGGAGACGGGGGATCTGCTGCTCGCCGTCGACGGCAAGCCGGTGGCCAACTTCCGCGATGTCGAAGGCAGCACCACGGCCCCGCAGGTCACCCTGACGGTGCTGCGCGATGGGGCGATGCGCAACATCAACGTGCAGACCGTGCCGCTCAGCGGCCGCGGCGTGGACCGCGCGGTGGTGTGGGCGGGCGCTTTGCTGCAGGCACCGCACCGAGCGCTCGCGGCGCAGCGCGGCATCGAACCCTACGGGGCTTATGTAGCGTACTTCGCGTACGGCTCACCGGCGAGCCGCCACGGCCTGTGGGCCGGGCGTCGCGTGGTGGAGGTGGACGGGGAGCCGATCCCCGACCTCGACGCCTTCGTGGCCGCGGTGTCGGGCCGTCGTGATCGCGACTCCCTGCGCCTGAAAACCGTCGGTTGGAACGGGGCGAGCGACGTGATTACGTTGAATCTGGACCTCAAGTACTGGCCCGCCTACGAGTTGCGCCGGGGTCCCGACGGCTGGCAGCGCCAGCCCATCGATTCGGTGGCGGAACCTGGTGTCGTGGCTGGGGAGATGTCGCCCACCCCGGACACCCGCGTGCGCGGCCTGAAATAGGCTGCGCGGGCCCCGTCGGCGGCCCGAAACCCCCTCCGTATGCTACCCTCTGCGGCCTGCCGCGCCGGGCTGTACCCAGCGGCAGTCCTGCCGTAACCGTCGTCCGGCTTCAATGACGTCGGCTGCTGAGCGCGCGCCGCAAAGACCCCAAGATCGGGCGTGCGCGATCGGAGGACTCCCCATGGAGCTCAAGAGCAAACTCGACACCCTGCGCGCGGGCCCCGGCCGGCGTCAGACCGTCGGCCTCAACGACGAGGTCATCGCCCGCTTCGCCGCTGACGATGCGCGCCTGGAAGCGGCCGTGGATGCCGCCCTGTCGGCCCGCGAATGCTGGCTGTCGGCCTACCCCGGCCTGTTCGACCTCGATGAGGCCGCGCAGATAGAGCGCATGCACGAGCAGGTGGCCTGCTTCTACCCCTCGGGCACGGTCAACCCGTACGTGGCGCTAGGCGCCCGCGGTCCCTGGATCGTGACCAGCATGGGCGCCGTGCTCTACGACTGCGGTGGCTATGGCATGCTCGGCGCGGGCCACGCCCCCGAGCACGTGCTGAAGGTGCTGAGCGCACCTCACGTCATGGCTAACGTGATGACCCCGAGCCCGAGCCAGATGCGTCTGATCGAACTCCTGCGCAAGGAGATCGGCCATCGCCGTGCCGATGGCTGCCCCTTCGAGAGCTTCCTGTTCCTGAACTCAGGCTCCGAGTCGATGAGCGTGGGCGCGCGCATCGCCGACATGAACGCCAAGGCCATGACCGACGCCGGCGGGCGCCACGCAGGTAAGCCGATTCGTTCCCTCAGCTTGACGAAGAGCTTTCACGGCCGCACCGATCGGCCCGCCCAGTTCTCCGACTCCACCCGCGATACCTATGAGAAGCACTTGGCCAGCTACCGCAAGCTGGACTCGTTGCTGACGGTAGAACCTAACAACGTCAATGATCTGCGTGCGATGTTCCGCCGCGCCGACGAGGAGGGCTTCTTCATCGAGGCCCTGTTCATGGAGCCCGTGATGGGCGAGGGCAACCCGGGCATGTCCATCACGCCCGAGTTCTACCGCGCGGCCCGTGAGCTCACGCTGGCCCACGGCAGCCTGCTGCTGGTCGATTCGATCCAGGCAGGCCTGCGCGTCCAAGGCTGCCTCTCCATCGTCGACTACCCGGGCTTTGAGAACGAGCAGGCACCGGATCTCGAGACCTACTCGAAAGCGCTCAACGCCGGTCAATTCCCCCTGTCCGTGCTCGCCTTCAACGAGCGCGCCCGACAGATCCAACGCCCGGGCATCTACGGCAACACCATGACCACTAACCCGAAGGCGATGGACGTGGCCTCGGCGGTGCTCACGAGCGTCACGGACGAGCTGCGCGCGAACATCCGTGAGCGCGGCAAGGAAGCCGTGGCCTTGCTGGAGGCGCTGCGCGCCGAGCTCGGCCCTGAGCTGGTGACCGGGGTGCAGGGCACGGGGCTGCTGTTCAGCCTCGAGCTGTCGGATCAGTTCAAGTGCTACGGCCACGACAGCACGGAAGAGTACCTGCGCCTGAACGGCGTCAACGTGATCCACGGCGGGCGTAACAGCCTGCGTTTCACGCCGCAGTTCAGCGTGACCAGCGAAGAGCTCAAGCTGGTCGTCGCGGCCACCCGCGATGCGTTGCTGAACGGTCCTCGAATCAGCGAAGACGAGGCGCGCGTCGCCGTCGGCTGAGTCTGCGTCGGCGCATGGCGGCGGCTACCCTGGCGGTAGCCGCCGCGTCCCTCGGCCGCAAACCGAGGCGCGTTTCCTGCTGCGCTCAACAAAGTTCTGACGCTCCGCGGATCTGATGGACTGGTCTCGCGCGGTATAGTTTTCGGCGGACCCCCTGATGCCTTGGAGAGATTCTCATGGAACGGTTTTTCGTCACCCTCGTGGTCGCCGCGCTCTGCACGCTAACGAGCCCGTTGGCGTTGGCCGAGGACGCCACGTCTGTCGCTGAGCCTGGCTCGGATCCGCTCGGGTTGATGATCGCCCAGATCAAATCCTGGGGCGGCGGCAGCGGTCCTCGCCAGCGCGACTGCCAGCGTGTGTGTGAGAACACGCAGGTGAATTGCCAGCGCGGGTGCTTCGGCCTGGCCGAGACCGATGCCCAGAACAGTTGTTCCCGCCAGTGCCTGGTGACCTATCTCGGATGTGCCGAAGGCTGCCTCCCCGGGTCGACGGGCGGCGCCGCCAACAAGGCCAAGAGCGAGGACGGCGAGGCCAGTAGCGGTTCGTCCTCCGGCTGAGCCCTCCGCCCGCGAGTCCCAGGGCAGGACTCGTGGTCGCCTTCGCTGCTCAGGGCTAGCGCACCGACACAGATGATCACACCAACGTTTCGCCCGGCGCGCCCAGCGCGCCGGCACGCTGGTGTAGACTGCTCGCCATCATTCCACTGACTGCGCGACCCGCCACCGCCTTGCAGCTCGCCCTAATCCTCTCGCTCCATCAAGCGCTCGACGAAGATCGCGGCACGCCTCACGAGGAGCGCCTGCAGCGTGACCGAGAAATCGGTCGTGGCGGTGAGGATGGCACGCCGCTCGGGCGTGTCATGCATTGGTGGAGCAGCGTCGGGTCGCAGCTTCTGCAGGCTGAGGGCGCGGAGTCGGGCGCGCGCATCGACGGTGCCCTGCGGGTGGCGGTGACGGCGCTGACGGCGCTCGGATTCGCCCTGGGGCTCGGTGTTGCCGGTGCCGCCTTCGCTTACCATGGCCGTTACCCAGTAAATCTGTTCGCTCTGCTCGGGGTGCTCGTGGTGGTGCCCTGGCTGCCCTTCATCGCCACAGCGGTGTTGCTGCTGCCCCTGCCGGGCGTGCGGCGGCTACGCGAAGGCTTGGCCACCTTCAGTCCCGGACGCTGGCTCGCCGGCTTCCTGCACAAGCGCCTCAATGTGGACTTCCTGCGCTGGCGCGGCGGCAACACACCGCCGGCGCGCGTGGCCCAGCTCGAAGCGTTGCGCCTGTCCCTGTGGATGGGGGTCGGGTTCTTTTGCGGTGCCCTCGTCCTGGCGCTGCTGTTAGTCGCCTTCACCGATCTCGCCTTCGGCTGGAGCACGACGCTGGAGGTGGACGCTTCCCTCGTCCATGGCCTGGTCAGCGGCGTGTCCCTGCCCTGGCGCGGCTGGTTGCCCGTGGCGGCGCCGGATGCCGAACTGGTTGCCCTGTCCCAGTACTTTCGCCTGGAGAACGCGGCGCCGCCCGATGTCTCGCGCCTCGGCGAATGGTGGCCCTTCGTCTGCATGATGCTGCTGGTCTACGGCCTGGCGCCACGCGCCCTGCTGCTGGCCTGGGTGTCCTGGCGTCGCCACGGTGCCTACGAGGCCCTGCTCCTCGATCATCCTCAGGTGCGCGCGCTCCTCGACCGCATGAGTTCACCGCTCGTGGTGCACGAGTCGTCCGCCGCCGGTGAGCAAGCGACCTTGCCGACCGCGCCGGACGCCGGGGTGAGGCTCACCGCTGGCGGTGCCAACGTGCTGCTGTGGAACAGCCCGATGGAGGCTGCACAGTGCGTCAGTTGGCTGCGCGGGCAGTTCGCCATCGAGGCTGGGGCGGTGCTGGAAGTCGGCTCCCACCAGAGTGGGCAAGCGTTGGATCAAGCCTTGGCCGGTCTGGAGGACGCCAAGCAGCGTCTGGTACTGGTCACCAAGGGCTGGGAGCCGCCCCTACTCGAGTTCCTGGACTTGATCGATGATCTGCGCTCGCTGCTCGGTGCCGACGTCTCGATCACCGTGGTGCCGGTGGACACGAGCGGGCAAGCGGTGGAGGCGGGCGAACGAGATGTGTGGGCGGTCACGCTGGCTCAGCGCAGCGATCCCGCCCTGTACGTGGTGGAGGCGACGAACTCGTGAGCGACCAGCCTTCCAACGCGCCCACCTTCGCCGTGGTCGGTCAACCTAACAAGGGTAAAAGCAGCATCGTCGCCACCCTGGCGGAGGACGCGCAGATCGCCATCGCGCCGACGCCGCGAACGACGCGCCGAGCTGAACGCTACGTGCTCACGGTTGACGGTGAGGCCCTCTACGCCCTGGTCGACACGCCGGGCTTTCAGCGCGCTCGCGCCGCCCTCGATTGGCTGGAGTCCGAGCCGGTGCCGGCCCATGAACGGCCGGCCCGCGTGGCCGACTTCGTCAAGGCGCATCGGGGCGATGACAAGTTCATCGACGAGTGTGAACTGCTCCACCCCATCCTAGAGGGCGGGGGCATCCTCTACGTCGTCGATGGTGCCAAACCCTTCGGCCTCGAGTACGAGGTGGAGATGCAGGTGCTGCGCTGGACCGGTCAGCCGCGCATGGCACTCATCAATCGTATCGGTGAAGGCGACCACGTGGCCGAGTGGCGCGACGCCCTCGGCCAGTACTTCTCGATCGTGCGCGAGTTCAACGCCGTGCACGCCGACTTCGACAAGCGCATCGCCCTGCTCGACGCCTTCGCCGCCCTCGACGAGCGCGTGAGCCCACGTCTGACGCGCGCGGTTCAGGTGCTGCAGCAAGATCGTCAGCGTCGGCGCGAGCGCAGCGCCGAGTCGATCGCCGATCTCCTGACGGCTGCGCTGCGTGCCTCCTGCAGCACGCGCCTCAACGAGGAACGAGACCGCGATCGTCTGGCCGGGAAGCTGCGCAACCGGCTCATGAATGATCTGCGGGATCTGGAGCAACAGTGCCGGGATCAGGTGCAGGCGCACTACCAGCACCAGTCTCTGGAGCGCGCAGAATCGCAGACGAGCGTGGGCGACGGTGACCTGTTCACCACCGATAACTGGGAGATCTTCGGCCTCTCGCGCGAGCAGTTGCTCTGGACCGGTGCCGTCTCCGGCGCCGTGGCCGGCGGTGGCGTGGATCTCATGCTCGGCGGGGCTTCCCTGCTCATGGGCGCGGCCATCGGCGCCGTCGTCGGCAGCACGGGGGCGTGGTTCGCAGGCGATGAGCTCGCCAAAGTGAAGGTGCTCGGGCAGTCGCTCGGGGGACGCATGCTGCAGGTGGGGCCGGTAAGCGCCGTGAACTTCCCCTGGGTGCTCCTCGGCCGGGCCTGGATTCACCACCACCTGGTGGAGGAGCGCAATCACGCGCGACGCGAGGCTCTGGAACTTACCGTGGCCGACGGCACGGCACTCATGGACCAGGTGCCGCAAGGCCTGCGGCGTGAGTTCGTGGTGCTGTTCAAGCGCCTGCGCAACGATGACGACGTGCGACCCGCGCTGGTCGAGGCGGTCTCGAAGTTGCTCGAACTCGAGGCCACCGTCGCGGACTGACCCGCGGCAGGCGCTGGCCCTATGAGCGTTCGCTCACTGCTCGCTGTCTTCGCACTGCTGCTACTGGCCGTGGTGCCGCCTGCCATCGCGGCGGAGCCCTCTCGGACCGCCGTCGAGGTGCATGGTGCACTGGCGGTCGAGGACGGGCGTGTGGTGGATGCGCGCGGGCGGGTCTGGTCCGTCGCCGGCCCGAGCCTGTTTTGGGGCAACGCCGGTTGGGGTGACCGCGCGGCGAACGAGCCCGCGAACTACTTCAACGCGGAGGTGGTCAGCTTCGTTCAGCGCGAGTGGAACGCCGCGATCATCCGCATTCCCATGGGCGCCGAAACCCCGGGGGGCTACCTGGAGGACCCGGCCGGCCGTTGGCAACGCATCCAAGCAGTTGCCGACGCGGCCATCCGCGAGGGCATGTACTTCATCGTCGATTGGCACAGCCACCACGCTGAAGATCACCCCGACGCCGCCGTCGCCTTCTTCGAACGAGTGGCGCGCCGCTACGGCGATACCCCCAACCTCATCTACGAGATCTACAACGAACCGCTGCAGGACACGGACTGGTCCAGCACCATCAAGCCCTACGCCGAGCGCGTTATCGGCGCCATTCGTCGGATCGATCCGGACAACCTCATCATCGTGGGAACGCAGACCTGGTCGCAGGACGTGGACAAGGCCGCGGACGACCCCATCCTCGGCTTCGACAACATCGCCTACACGCTGCACTTCTACGCCGGCTCCCACGGCGAGTCCTTGCGCGCGAAGGCCCGCTACGCCCTCGAGCGCAAGCTACCGATCGTCGTGACCGAATGGGGCGCGGTGAACGCCACGGGCGATGGCGCCGTCGACCACGAGGCGACCGCGCGCTGGGTGGCGTTCATGCGCGAATACGAGCTCACCCACTGCAACTGGTCGTTGCACAGCAAGCGGGAGGGTGCGTCGATGTTGACGATGTCGGCGTCACCGCGGGCGGATTGGGACGATCGAAGCTTTACCGAATCTGGCCGTTTGGTGAGTGAGATCATTCGTAACTGGCATGCCAGCGACTACGCCGGGCGAGCAGAGTAAGGATGCCGGTTGCTGCTGTTGGCGGCCGAGGCGGGCGCAACAGACTGTCCCGCCGTCGACGCTCGAGCCGTTGACCGCCACGACTAGGCACCGTCGCGCAGGCGGGCGACACAGGCGTCCAGGGCGTCGATGGGGGGCGAGCACTGGCTCCCCTCACACACGTAGGCCACCACGCCGCTGGCGGGAGCGTTTCTGGCGGCGAGGCCTTCGGGCAGACCCTGCGCATCCCCCGGGATCGCGTACACGTTACAGTCGATCAGTCCGCCCGCTTCAGGTCCCCGCGCCAGGCGGCCCTGCCAGGCGCCGAGCACGGTCGCGTTGCCCCGCAGTACGACCACCGGTGCAGGTTCCAGTTGGTCCCGTAGGGCGGTGAGCAGCCCCGAGCAGGCCTGCGGATGGGTATTGAGGCGTTGCCAACCGGCTCGCAGTGTCCGCTCCGCTGCCTCCAGGTAGTCGGGGCGACCCAGCAGACTCCCTAGGCGGGTGAGTACGGACGCTGCCATGCCGTTGCCCGACGGCGTCGAGTCGTCCTCGAAGGGCTTCGGTCGGTGTACCAGCGCCTCGTGGTCGTGGGCGGTGAAGAAGAAGCCGCCGCCGTCGCCATCCTCGTAGTGGCTGAGGAGCGTGTCCGCCAGGACGATGGCGAAGTCCAGATCCTCCTGGCGCCAGCGCACCTGGAGCAGGGCGAGGAGGCCGTCGATGAGGAAGACGTAGTCGTCGAGGTAGGCGCGCAGGCGGGGGCCAGATTCGGCGGTGTAGACGGCGTGCAGGCGACCGTCCTGCCACAGCTGCGTGCGCAGAAAGTCCACGGCCGCCGTGGCGGAGCGGGCGAAGGCGTCCTCGCCCGTGTGATGGGCAGCGCGCGCCATGCCAGCGATGGTCAGGCCGTTCCAGCCGGTGAGCACCTTGTCGTCGAGGCCGGGATTCGGCCGTTCGCTGCGGGCGCTCAGCAGGGTGGAGCGGCCGGCGGCCAGGTGTCGGGCCACGTCGTCCGCGCCGATGGCGAGGGACTCGGCGATCTCCTGCGGATGGGCCACCATGGTCAAGTGCCACTTATCCGTGAAGTTAGGCGAGCGGTCGAGGCCGTAGGTGCGGGCGAGCACCTGCCAGGTGCTGTCGTTGCCGATCAGGCGCTTCACCTGCGCCGCTTCCCAGAGGTAGAAGGCGCCTTCGTCGCCCTCCGTGTCCGCGTCTAGAGCCGAGTAGTAGCCGCCGTGTTCGCCCTGGAGCTGGTCGATGATGAAGGCGCCGGTCTCGCGTGCCATGTAGTCGAAGCGCTCGTCGTCCGCGGCGCGAGCGGCGCGGGCGTAGAGGCCGAGCAGCCCGGCGTTGTCGTAGAGCATCTTCTCGAAGTGAGGGATGGTCCAGGTGTCGTCCGTGGCGTAGCGGAAGAAGCCGCCGGCGAGGTGGTCGTAGAGCCCCCCGAGGCCCATGCGCTCCAGGGTGTAGAGCACTTGATGGCGCAGCTCCGAGTCTTCCTTGCCGCGGCGGCGGTCGGCGACCCACTGGTCGAACAGGAGGGTCAGCATGTGCGTGTGGGGGAACTTGGGTGCGCGGCCGAAGCCGCCGTGCTCGCCGTCGAAGTTCGAGCGGATGGCGTCGAGGCCGGCGCGTAGCGGTGAGATCGAGAGGTGGTCGGGGCGCGCGTCCGGCGCCGTGCTGGCGTCGAGCTGTGCCAGGGCGGCGATGATGGAAGCCCCCTCGCGCTCCACCTCATCGGCGCGTTCGGCATGGAACTTGGCCACGCGCTCGAGTACGTCGGGGAATCCCGGCAGCCCCTGGCGCGGGCGGGGCGGGAAGTAGGTGCCGCCGAAAAAGGGAATCTGCCGCTGGGGGGTCAGGAACATGGTGAGCGGCCAGCCGCCCGGGTGTTGCTGAATGAGCAGGTGTGCCTTCTGATAGATCTGGTCGAGGTCTGGCCGTTCCTCCCGATCCACCTTGATGTTCACGAACAAGGCGTTCATCTGTTCGGCGATCTGCGCGTCTTCAAAGCACTCGTGGGCCATGACGTGGCACCAGTGGCAGGCGGAGTAGCCGATCGAGAGCAGGATCGGTTTTCCCGACTCGCGGGCCAGGTCCAAGGCCTCGGCATCCCAGGGCTGCCAGTGCACGGGGTTGTCTGCGTGCTGGCGCAGGTAGGGGCTGGACTCGTCGGCGAGGCGGTTGCGGGGCGTGCGGCTCATCGGGGCTCCGGGGGGGGGGGCGGGTGCTTCTCGGCCCGGACTATACCCCTTACGGGCACCGCGTAGCGCTTGGCGTCCGGCGTTTCAGGGATTGCTGACCGCCGTGGTCAAGAACTGGCGGACCCGCTTCAGGAAGGCGTCAGGTTGTTCCCAGTAGAGCATGTGCCCGGCGTTCGCGAAGCGCGCGAACTGCGCATTCGCAAAGACGTTGGCGTACTCCAGCGCGACCGCCTCGCGCTTGTAGTCGCACTCGCCGCGAAGGATGAGCACCGGGGTGAGGTTCTGGCGCAGCGACGGCCTGGGATCCTGTGTCTGCGCCCGCAGCGAACGACCGGTCATACGGTTCGACCAGAAGCCGTAGCCAGCGGAACTCACGTCGATGTCGCGCGGATCGCAGACGGCGAGCGGTAGGTAGAAGGTGTTCGCGACCTTGTCGAAGAGCGAACCCAGCTCCCACTCACTCGCGAAGCGAACTGCTGCGCCAGGATTGATCTCGGCCAACAGTAGGGCGGTCATCAGGCGGGGCGTCTCGACCAGTCTCGCGAACCCCTCAGCTTGCTCAGACGTTAGTCGTTCATCCAAGCCGCCGTCCCCGCCTGGCACCCAACTCGGGTGATACATCGGACCGGCGCCGGAGAATACGGCGGCGGCGACATGCTGTGGGTGTCGAGCCATGTATCCGGCGCCCATCGAGGCGCCCCAGGAGGAGCCGATCAGGATGATCTGCTCGGCGCCGATCCTGTGGTAGATGCCGTCGAGGTCCGTGAGGTGGCGTTCGAGAGTGTAGTCGTGGATGTCGTCGAGTCGTGCGGAGAGGCCGCCGCCGACTTGGTCGTAGAAGTAGACGTCGTAGCCGTCCTCGCTGAGTCGTCCGATGGCCTCGACGGTGGGCTGGAGCGAGACGCTGTATCCACCGGGCCCGCCGTGCAGGAAAACGATCGGGTGGGCTCGCTTCCTCCCACGCCCATCGACTTTACGCACCGCTACCCGGGACCCGCTCGCCAGGGGCCACACCTCGACGTCGCCGGGTAGGTGGATGGCGAATTGCTGATCTACTGGAATCAGTGGCGTCAGGATAGTGGCGCGCAACGTCATGAGTAGCACGACGGTTCCCACGCCACCTATGCCGAGTGCCCAGGAGTGGTGCCGCGTCACACCGCCGATCCACAGCGACAGACGAGATCCGAGGTAGGTGGCCGCTAGCCAGGCGAGCGTCGCCGCTGCGATCAGAAGGGCCGGGGTGTCGGTGACCGACGCCGCGGTGAGGCCTGCTGCCGCGAACGCCACGGCGCCGAGCGGAGGTGTCAGGAGTAGGCCGAGCGCACAGGCTAGGCGGCGGGCGCCACGAGGCGTTGGCGGATGCTCGGCGACGGCAGTCACATCCGTCTCAAGCCTGCAGGGTCGAGCGCGCGAGCATCGGTCTCGCACGAAGGGCGTCGTACGCGGCGTCGAGGGTGCGTGCGAGGTCCGACGCCAGCTCCCGATTTAGATCATCGAATACGGCGATGGCCTGCGTGCAGCGTGCCTGCACCTTCGCCGCCTCACGCTTGCCCTTGCGGGTGAGGGAGAACACGCGTCGCCGACCGTCGTTCTCGTCCGCGCGGCTGCTGATCATGCCGAGCGAGTTCAGTAGCGAAGTTCGTTGCGCGGTGAGCTGGTGCGACTCGCGCAACGCCTTGGCGATCTCGACCAGCGAGGCTGACCCTTCGTGATGGAGGTAGAGCAGCGTCGAGACGGACCGGGCCGGGATCACGACGCCGGCCGCTTGGAGAAATTCGTCACCCTGCTGGCCGATCAATTCGGCTAGGCGTTGTGCTCGTGCCCCGACGAATGCGTCGCTCAAAGGTAGTTCGAGGAAGAAGGGATGGTCGGTCATGCTCGCCGGCTAATATACAAGTAGTTGCGCAATATATTGCATATCTGGCGCGAGGACCGCAAGGCCGAGCCAGGCATCGTCGGCTGCTTGGCCCGTGATGGCGCCGCGCAGAGGTGCCCCTTCGGATAAGCGGGTATGGTGATGGGATTCCATCGACAAGAATCGATTCAACCGAAAACCATGAGCAATCAACGCCAAGACACAGCGCCCCCCGTGGTGGAGACGCCCTACGCACTCCTCACCCTGCGCAAGCGCGAAGAGCGCCGCCTGCGAGCCGGCCATCTATGGGTGTTCAGCAACGAGGTGGACACGCGCACGACATCGCTGAAGGACTTTGCACCGGGTGACCCCGTGACCGTGGTGGGGTCCAGCGGGCGCTTCCTGGGCCATGGGTACGTCAACCCGCGGTCGCTCATCGCGGCCCGCGTGCTCAGCCGTGACCCCGGCGTGCTGCCCAACGAGGCGTTGCTCGGCGCGCGGCTGCGCCAGGCCGTCGCGTTGCGTGAGGGCTGGCTGCGTCAGGCGCGCTGGGGCCGCCTCGTCCACGGCGAGGGGGATCTGCTGCCAGGGTTGGTGGTGGATCGCTTCGACGACCTCCTCGTCGGGCAGGTGACCACCGCGGGTATGGCGAGATGGCAGGACACGCTCGCCCACCTTTTGCGCGACATCGTGCCCGGCGTGAAGGCGCTGCGATGGGCCAACGATACGGCTGTTCGGGACTTGGAAGGACTTCCACGCGAGTCGTGCATGGGCTTCGGTGAGCTACCGGATCAGCTCACGGTGGAGGAGGGCGACGCGCGCTTCGAACTGCCGGGTGGCGGCGGCCAGAAAACCGGCTGGTACTACGACCAACGCCGCAACCGCGAGCGCCTGCTGCCGATGATCCAGCCAGGGCACCGCGTGTTGGACGTGTTCAGCTACGTCGGCGCATGGGGCATCCGCGCCGCGCTGGCCGGCGCTGGCCCGGTCACCTGCGTCGACAGCTCGGCGCCGGCGCTCGCTGCCGTGGCGCACAACGCGGCCCTCAACGGGGTGGAGGTGCAGGCCCGCCAGGGGGACGCCGCCGGGGTGCTCAAGGCCCTCGCCGGAGAAGGCCAACGCTTCGATGTGATCGTGCTCGATCCCCCCGCCCTGATCCCGCGGCGCAAGGACATCGAGGCGGGCACCAAGGCCTACTGGCAGCTCAACGAACTCGCGATGCGCTTGCTGGCAGACGACGGGCTCCTGGTGAGTTGCTCCTGCTCCCATCACCTGACCGAGGAGTCCCTGCTTCGCGTGGTGGCCGGTTGTGCCAGGCACCAGCATCGAGATTTACAGGTGTTGATGCGCGGCGAGCAGGCGCCGGACCACCCGGTGCATCCGGCGATCGAGCAGAGCCGGTACCTGAAGGCCCTCTACTGCCGCGTAAGCGCCCGAAAAAATCCGTGAGGCCGCGCTACAATCGCGCGTCATGATCAAGTACCCGGAATTCGACCCCGTCGCCATCGCCCTCGGGCCGATCAAGGTGCGTTGGTACGGCCTCACCTACATCCTCGGCTTCCTCGCCTGCTGGCTGCTCCTGCGCTACCGCGCCCTGCGCAGCGACGGGCGTTGGACCGTGCAGCACGTGGAGGAGATCATCTTCTACGGCATGCTCGGCGTGCTGCTCGGCGGCCGCCTGGGCTACGTGCTGTTCTATGGCACGGAGACCTTCCTCCAGGATCCGCTCTACCTGTTCCGAATCTGGGACGGGGGCATGTCTTTCCACGGCGGCATCTCCGGCGTGGCGGTGGCGATGTACCTGTTCGGCCGCCGGGCGGGCAAGAGCTTTCTCGAAGTCACCGATTTCATGGTGCCCGCGGTGCCGCCGGGGCTGTTCTTCGGGCGCATGGGTAACTTCATCAACGGCGAGCTGTGGGGCGGCGAGACCACCTTGCCCTGGGGCTTCGAGGTGAACGGCGTGGTGCTGCACCCCTCGCAGCTCTACGAAGCAGCCCTCGAGGGCGTGTTGCTGTTCATCATCGTGTGGGTGTACTCCTCCCGCCCCCGAGCAACGGGCGCGGTGAGCGGTGTCATGCTGGCGGGCTACGCGGTGTTCCGCATGCTCGTGGAGTTCGTGCGTACGCCAGATGCGCACCTGGGCGACGACGGTTACCTGGCCTTCGGTTGGGTCACCATGGGGCAGGTGCTCAGCCTACCTATGCTGATCATTGGGCTATGGCTGTTCCTGCGGGCGCGTCAATCGCCTGAAGCCACCGCCGCAGAAGGGGGGCGCTGAGCGTGCGTGCTTATCTGGATTTGCTGCGCCACGTGCTCCAGGAAGGAGCGCGCAAGGACGACCGTACGGGCACGGGTACGCTCAGCGTGTTCGGCCATCAAATGCGCTTCGATCTCAGCGAGGGCTTCCCGCTGGTCACGACCAAGCGCGTGCACCTGCGCTCGATCATCCACGAGCTGCTCTGGTTCCTGAAGGGTGAGACCAACATCGCCTACCTGCGGGACAACGGCGTGAGCATCTGGGACGAGTGGGCCGACGAGCAGGGCGAGCTCGGCCCCGTGTACGGTCGTCAGTGGCGCAGCTGGCCCACCGCTGACGGTGGCGACGTGGATCAGATCGCCCGCGTCGTGCAGCAGCTGCGAGAGAGTCCTGACTCGCGGCGCATCATCGTCAGCGCGTGGAACGTGGGCGAGCTCGATCAGATGGCCTTGATGCCCTGCCACGCCCTATTCCAGTTCTACGTGGCAGAAGGCCGCCTGTCGTGCCAGCTCTACCAGCGCAGCTGTGACCTCTTCCTCGGCGTGCCCTTCAACATCGCCTCCTACGCGCTGCTCACGCATATGCTGGCCCAGCAATGCGATCTGCACGTGGGGGAGTTCGTATGGACCGGTGGCGACTGCCACCTCTACCTCAACCACCTCGACCAGGTGCGCAGGCAGCTGGAACGCGAGCCCTTCCCGCCGCCGAAGCTGTTGATCAATCGCCGGCCGCCCACCATCTTCGACTACGCTTACGAGGACTTCGCCGTACGTGACTACCAAAGCCATCCGCCGATCAGCGCACCGGTGGCGGTGTGACGATGGCGCGATCGACCGGGCCAGGCACGCGCCTGCTGACCAAGTCCCAGGTGGCCAAGCTGATCGACATGCCCGCCGTGATGGAGGCCGTGGAGTCAGCGCTCGTGGCGCACGCACGCGGGCAAACGCAGATGCCACCGAAGGTATACCTCGAGTTCGCCAATCACATGGGCGATCTGCGCGCGATGCCCGCGCTGGTGGGGGAGCGGGCAGGGGTGAAGTGGATCAACTCGCACCCTAACAACCCGCTTCGCTTTCATCTGCCCACCGTGCGCGGTGTCTATCTGCTGAGCGACCCCGCCAACGGCGATCTCCTGTCGATGATGGATGCGACGTTGATCACCGCCCTGCGTACGGGTGCGTCCGCCGGCTTGGCCACTCGCGTGCTCGCGCGCGGCGACGCCCGTACGGTAGGCATCATCGGTTGTGGGGCTCAGGCGCCCTATTTGCTGAGTGCTGTGCTGGCCGCGCGGACGCCGATGCGCATCCTGGTCACGGACCGGGACGAGGAGAAGGCACAGGTACTTGCGGCTTCCGTAGGTGCGGAAGCGGTCGCCCTGGAGGCGGCGGCGGCCTGCGACATCGTGTGCACAGCGACGCCCTCGCGCGAGCCCCTCGTGCGGCGGGAGTGGTTGCAGCCGGGGGCCCACATCAACGCGATGGGGGCTGATGCCCACGGTAAGCAGGAGCTGCAGACGCAGATCCTGCGCGATGCCCACGTCTTTGTGGACGACGTGGTGCAAGCGCAAGGCAGCGGCGAGGTCAACGTGCCCCTCGCCCGCGAGGAGCTGGCGAGCAGCGATATCGCCGGCACCCTCGGCGCCGTGCTCGCCGGCGATACGGCCGGGCGGCTCAACGAGGAGGACATCACGGTGTTCGATTCCACCGGCCTCGCCATTCAGGATGTGGCCGTGGCGGCCTTGGCCTACGAGCGGGCCGTGGCCCAGGGTGTGGGCACGGAGCTCGACTTCTTCGCCTGACTCGTTAGCGAACCATCGAGCCCCCATGCTCGAGACCCAACGGGGCTGGCGGGCGCTACGCCTGGTATCACAGGCGGATGAGCGCCACCAGCTTGGGTCGGGACACGGTCAATAACAAACAGGATCGCCTAGAAGTCCTCAAAGTCGTCGGACTCGTTCTGACGTTGCAGACGATTCACCTGCTCTTCCCAATCCTTCGGTGGCGGTTGCTCCGGCGCCGCGCCGCCTCCGACTGCGCGTGATGCGGTTTGCTGCAACGCGGGGCTCGCCCATACGTTGCGTATGCTGCCCGAGGCCTGACGTCGGCATCCAAACTTTGCAGCCGCTTCCGTCGCATCGGGTTCGAACAGCGCCTTGGAGAACCGCCGGCACGCGCTGCGCGCTCGAATGCCCAACCCGCGAAGGTCCTGGATGCAGACACGTATGTCCCGCTCGCAACGACGGCGCTCATCTGAACCGGCAGCTCCGTAGGAGCAACTCCGCTCGAGCAGGCACTCGGCCTCCGTCCGCGTCAAGGTGGCCTTCTCAGCATTCGGCGGGGGACTGGCGCCGCATCCCTGAGGCCCGGCGATGAGGGCTCGCGCGGCGGGCGTGAAGGCTGCTTGCAGCGATCTGCAGGCCGCCAGGGCGGTGCGGGTGCCAAAGTCCACCGGTTCGCCCTTCGCTTCGCTTTCCACTTCGCTCATGCACGTGAGCAAGGTGCCCTCACAGCCGTTGCCCTGTCCGAGCCCGGCGCCTGCCGAGCACACACGCTCTAGCCAGCAAAAACGTTCGCTTCCGCTACGGCCTTGAACGGACAAGAAGCTGACCACGCCCCTCACTTCCGGCGCGGAGAACATCTGCGTCGCCGTCTCTTGTGCGAGTACCGCTGGACCCGCGAGGACGAGGAGCACCCCTGCTTGCCTGAGTGCCTTGCCGGTGCCGCCGATCAAGGCTTCACCCATTGACAGTCCTTACCCCCTGCTGCGGCCACGGCACCGAACACGTCATTCGCCATCAGGCCGCACTTGCAGACGAGTCCTGCGTCCGCGGGGCGAGGACCGCATTTCTGTCCGTCCGCATTCCAGACCGGATTAGTGTTGACGGCAGCGCCGTCCTGGAAACGAATGGGAGCCCGCACTTCGGGGCCGGCAGGGATGCCACTGGAACCCGACTCAGGCGGCGAGTTCGAGCCGCGAACAGAGCCGTTGAGCACCTCATTGTTCACGAGCCGCACGGCGCGCTCCCAGTGAGGGTAGAGCACACCGTCGCCGCCGCTGCGCCGCGCGCCGATGACGATAGCGAGTATCTCCGCGGCCGTGGGTGGCGGTCGACCGTAAGTCTGGACCGTTTGATTGCCGAGGCCTCTGAAAACGCGGAACTCGCGATCGCGTTGGTCTTTCAGTTGTTCTAGCTTCTCGCGAATCGTTGCGGCCACATCAGGATCGCTGATCGCTCTGACTTGTTGCTGGTGCGCGCGGTACTTGCGGTTGAGTTCGTCGAATCGCTGGCGCTCCTGTGGGGTCATAGCCGCTTGCACGTCGCCGGGGGAGATCGTCAGGGAACTCGCCTGCAACATGGCGTTGGTGGGCGTGGTGGCGTGACTGAGTGCTGCCATTGCGGTGACAACGAGGCTGGCGAGAAGAATCCGTTTGCGCATGTGGTGCGTCCTGTGCCCGCGGCGAGGTGAAGACTCTGCGATGATGATTCGCCCAACGCCCAACCGGTGTCATTTGGCAATGCAGCACCAAGATGCGTGTTGTGGCCTGTTGCCAACCGGCCCGGCCTCCGCGTCTCCGGTCTGGGGTTCACGATATGCGGGTAGCGGCGCTGAGAGTGGCGGGGCGCACAAGTTCTAGAGCGCCATGCTCGGCGGTCGCTGCAAACGCAGTGGTGCCATGGCCTCGTGCATGGGGCCCGCTCAGTTGAGGCACTGCATTCCTCGCCCGAACCAAATGCGCTCCCCGCACCTCAAAGGCTGAGGCTCAACACTGACGGCCGGTACCCCGTGCCGCCCGCCGCGGGGTGATACCATCGCGCCCCGATCTGCCCGCAAGCCGCCAACCCTCTGGACTTTATGTCCTGCTAGCTCGAGGCAACTGAAAAATGAACAAGCAAGAATTCCAGGGCGCCCGTTCCCCTCGCGCCCGCTGGCTAGGCGCTCTGCTCGCGTTGCTCCCGCTGCTGGCCGCGCACGCGGCGCGGCCCGTGGATCCGCCCTCGGTGGAGCTCACCCGCGGCACCAACAACGTGGTGGCCGCCACCATCCTGGACAAGCCGAACCTCACGCACATCAAGTTGCGGGTGGATGCGCTGCTCAGTGGCACGGCGGAAGAGCAGGAGTTTGCCGTGCGCGCGGAGGAGGGCGCGTTCGGTGATCTGGTGATCGGTCGACGCTATCTCGTCGCCTTTACGCGCGTAGGGTCCAACGATCAATTCCGCGACGCGAAGTTCCTCGATCCGGAGGGGCCGCGAGCGCTGAAGCTGCGTGGTGGACGCGTCTGGACCGTCTTCCCGGACACTCCCGCCCTGCGCTTCTTGTTCAACCGTGCCCGGGGTGATGACCAGCCCAGCAACCGAGAGCGTTTGGACGCGGTGTTGACCCTGATCGCCGACGGCGGTGTGCGCAACCAGGCGCTCGCGATCGAAGAACTCTACGTGCGCAACGAGCTCGGCCCCGTCTTCGAGGACGAGGACATCGACGTGATCAAGGCCGCCTTGTCGCAGCCCGATCTGCCCGTCCAGCTGCGTCAGTTCCTGATGGATGCGGCGGCGAAGTTCCCCGCAGGCCCCACCGCCCCGTGGTTGCACGAAGAACACCGCAAGGTGTTGCTGCGATCGGGCCCGACGTTGGATCTGGTGAGCGCGCAAGCCCTCCTGGCCGTCACTGCCCTGAAGGGGCTGGCGGCGAATAACGATACGAAGGACCTTCCGGTGGTGCTGCCGATGCTGGGATCGAACTCCCCTGGCGTGGTGCGAGAGGCCTTGGCTGCGGCTCACGCGATGGATCCGCCGGCTACCTTGGCTGCGGTGCAGCAGCAGTTGGAGAGCGTGATGTTCGAGGAAGGGGTAAATGGGGTGACGCGCCGGCTGCTGGAGCGCTACCTCCTGGGAGAGCTCGGCGTGATCGAAAACGACGACGCTCGCTGACTCCACTCACCACCCCCTCAGGATGGCGCACCGCAGCGCGCGCCATCCTGATTCCCCACCACGTTCCCACATCAGCTGATCGCCAGCTGCAGATTGCGCCCACTGCAGACGGCGACGGCAATGCCCGACAGTTGATCCTTACCGTCATTTGTCCAGCGCTGCGGCGATCCTCGAAGAGCCGTGGTTTCAGAGGAAACCACCGAGGTGGTATCAGCCGCGACAGCCAAAAGCCGAAACCGTCGCGATATCTAGCACTTACTTCAAGCTAATAATTTGCATAGCTCTTGCAAAGCGAGCCCCACGGTAGGGAACCCGCGTTGGCGTGGTGCGTTTCGTGCGCTCCATCGCGGGTTATTGTCGCGCTGCGGAAATATGTCTGCGACTTATTGTCGCAGGTAGGAATGCCGCTCATTCAGGGCGTTCGCCCATCGGTGCCTTGGCATAAGTCGATGGGTTGGTTTTTGCTCCCAGTGCGCCGTATAGTCCGGTCACCCAGCGGTAGGCCACAACACGCAAAACGCATGTCTACCTGCTGGCAAATTCATAACGACCAGGGGGTCAACACATGAACCGCTACGGCATTGCAGCCTCTGCGGGCATCGCAGCACTCGCGCTCAGCACCAGCGCTGCGTTCGCGGCAGACACCACCACCGGCGACCTGAGAATGTCCTCGCGACACGCTCACACCGGTGCGATGACGATTCAGGACCTGCAGGCTCTCCAGGGCCCGCAGCGCAGCGGCGGCGCGCCCGCTTCTGTTCCCAACCAGCTCGGCAAGACCACCTTCTCTCGCCAGCTGACCGACCTGGTGCAGGACGCCCTGGTCGATCCCGCTCACAACCCCGTGCTCGCTCCGGCCCTGAGCCTGAGCTTCGACGGCCCGTCCAGCGACGACAACAGCGCGCTGTTCGGCTTCCGCATCCAGCCGCCCGACACCAACGGTGACGTGGGTCGCGACTTCGTCGTGAGCTACATCAACCTGACCTGGTCGTACTACGACAAGGCCGGCAACCTCGTCGGCGGTCCCTTCGCTGGTAACAGCTTCTGGGCCGGCTTCGGCGGTGCTTGTGAAGCCAACAACAACGGCGACCCGATCATCATCTACGACGAAGACGTTGGTCGTTGGGTGTTCAACCAGTTTGCTCCGTTCTCCGGGGTGCAGTGTTTCGCCATCTCCGACGGTGAAGATCCGGCCGGTCCGTACACCCTGTACGAGTTCGTGGTCGAGCCCGACGCGTTCAACGATTACCCGAAGGTTGGCGTTTGGGCCAGCGCCGACGGTTCTCAGAGCGCTTACACCTACACCGGTCGTAACTTCATCCCGCAGGGCAGCCCCGCTTTCGCGCGTGACATCACTGCCGTGCTGTTCGATCGCGACGCGATGCTCGCTGGTGGCGCCGCTGGTTTCACCACCGTGGTCGCACCCGGTGGTTTCGTAACCTACGACGGCCTCCAGCCGGGTTCCGTGCAGGCGCTCTCCGACGCGCCGGCCGACGCCTGCCCGCTGTTCTCCGTGGCTGAAGCACCTGCTACCTACCGCTTCTTCGAGTTCTGCGAGAACTTCCCGGGTGCAGGTACCCTCACCACGCTGCCGACCGTCTCCGTTCCGGCCTTCGACGACAACCTGAACGACGTGCCGCAGCCCGGTGGTGACAACCTCGACACCCTGGCGTTCTTCACCATGTACCGTTCCAACCACGCTGTGATCAACGGTCAGCACCAGCTGGCTATGTCGCACACGGTGGACGCCGGTGGCGACCGCGGCGGCATGCGTTGGGCCATCCTCGACGTTGACGACTACAACAACATCTCGATCATCGACACCGGCACCCAGGCGCCGAACGATGGCTTCGAGCGTTGGATGGGTTCCGTGGCGCTGGACACCGTGGGTAACCTCGGCCTGGCCTACACCCGTGGCGGCAACGGCGACTTCACGAGCGTCTACGTGACCGGTCGTGAGACCACCGATCCGGCTGGCACCGTGCAGCAGGAAGTCGAGTGTGTGCAGGGTACGGGTTCGCAGACCGGTGGCGGCGGCCGCTGGGGTGACTACTCCTCCACGAGCCTCGACCCCGTCGACGGTTGCACCTTCTGGACCTTCCAGGAGTACGTGGCCGAGACCGGTAGCTTCGAGTGGAACACCCGTGTGTGTGCTTGGAACTTCCCGAGCTGCACCGGCGTGACCCCCACCGACTTCACCCTGGCTCCGGCTGATCCGGGTGTTGCTGGTACCGACAACGACTTCGACACCAGCAACGGCTCAGCCAACAGCGGTGTTGTGCTCTACATCGGCGGCGCAGCCGGCTCCACGGCGATCACGCTCGGCGCTTGCTCCACCACCGTTGATCTGGCCAACGCTCGCCTGATCGGCTTCACCCGCGCTGACGGCGCTGGTAACGCTACCATCACGCGCACGATCCCCGGCGGCGCCGCGGGTCGCACGATCCTGGCCCAGGCCGTGGATCTGAGTGCTTGTGAGACCTCGAACGTCACTTCGCAGACGTTCTAAGGCACCTAACCCCGCTGCGGCGGGGATAGTCGCCTGACCGATAAGGCGGGAGCTTCGGCTCCCGCCTTATTTTTTTCTGCTCCTCGCCGATACAGCGCCCATGGAATCGCCCATCGACCTCTTCGTCAGTGCCTTCGTCACGTTCTTCCTGCTGATCGACGCGATCGGCATGTCGCCCGTGTTCGTGACCTTGACCGCCGCGGGAGACGCGGCCTATCGCCGTCGTACGGCGGTGGTGGCGGTGCTGGTGGCGTCGATGGTGATCTTCGCCTTCGCCCTGGGCGGGCGCTGGCTCCTCGACCATATGGGCATCTCCATCCATTCGTTCCGTATGGCCGGCGGCGCGTTGTTGTTCCTCATCGCCTTGGAGATGGTGTTCGAGAAGCGCACGGAACGCCGTGAGGAGCGTGCCCACGACGTGCAGGAGCACGCTCAGGAGGCCTCGGATCCCGCCCCCGATGTGTCCGTGTTCCCCCTGGGTATTCCCATGCTGGCGGGGCCGGGCGTGATCGTCTCCGTGATGGTGTTCATGACCGAGCACCCGGGGCTGCTCGCGCATGCGGTGGTGCTGTCGGCGGTGGTGGCCAACATGGTCCTGGCGCTCGCCATCTTCCTGCTCGCCATTCCGTTGTTGAAAGCGCTCGGGGATAGCGTGGTCGGTGCCTTGACCCGGATTCTCGGCGTGCTGCTCTGCGCGCTCGCGATCGAGATGCTGGTGGTGGGCACCAAGGGTGCGTTCAACCTCTAGCCCCGTTGCCTAGCTGGCCTCGTATCCAAGTACCGTATCGTCTTCGCCGAATACACCCGTTAGTTAGTGTTTTCTGCGGGTTACGCGCCGCGTAGCATCTTCCCGTGTGGAGTTGCGAAGAGCTCCGACGGGGCGTGATACTTGCGTGCTTTTTCTGCGTCAGCATGGGGATGTGTAGCACCCTGCGCGTAGGAGAAGCTTCAAATGGTGTCGACTCGATCCGTCGCGGCCCCGCGTCTGAGGGCGCCCGTCTTTCTGCTGACCCTGCTGGTGAGTCTCGCCGTTGGCTTGAGCACGGCAGCCCCACGCCAGCGCGGGGCGATCAGCCCGGTGCCAGCGCCCGCCTTCACCCACGCCGGGGCCGAGGACTGGCTGAACAGCGATCCCCTCACCCTCGAGTCCCTGCGCGGCAAGGTGGTGCTGGTGGACTTCTGGGCCTTCGAGTGCTGGAACTGCTACCGCTCCTTCCCCTGGCTGAACGGTCTCGAGGGTGAGTTCGAGGAGCAGGGCCTGCAGGTGATCGGCATACACGCGCCGGAGTTCGAGCGCGAGCGGCACCGGGCGGCCGTGGCGGCCAAGGCGCGTGAGTTCGAACTGCACCATCCGCTCATGATCGACAACGACTTCAGCTACTGGCGCGCCCTCGGCAATCGCTACTGGCCCACCTACTACTTGATCGACAAGCGAGGTCGCGTTCGCTACCGGTTCATCGGCGAGACCCACGCCGGGTCGGAACAGGCTCGCCAGGTGGAGCGCGCCGTGAGGGCCCTGCTGGCCGAGCCGGCCTGAGACTTCCTCGTGGGTCGGTGGGCCTGCGGCGCTGCGCCGCCGCCTGCGAAGCGGGCGCGGTTCCTAGGCCGCAAGGCACGGCCGTGCAATACTCAGCGGCTTTGGGAACGGCCGTTCTGTGCTCGCCTACGGGCGCTGCTACATAACCCGGCGTCATCCGGCGACAAGAGGCGGCCGCTCCCGTTGCATTTACCGTTGACGCGGAAGATCTGAGCGGAGCTAAGCGGCCCCCGTGAGCAGTCTCGACAGGCTCGCCGAAGCCTGTGGCATCCAGCCCGATTACTTCGACTACCAGGGCCGTCATTGCATCGTGTCTGCGGACACGAAGGCTGCCTTGCTGCGCGCCATGGGCGTGAACGTCGATGATGAGCAGGCGATCAACGCCGAGCTCGACCGGCTTGCCCTGCAGCCTTGGCGGGATGCCCTGCGCCCGGCGATCGTGCTGCGCGAACACGCCCGTCCCCTGGTGCCCGTGCGCCTCTCGGCGAAGCACTGCGAGGCGCCCATCACCTGGGGCATCGCTCTGGAGAACGGTGAGTATCGCGAAGGCGTCGTGTCCTTCAGCGAACGAAGCCCCAAAGCGGTGCGTGAAGTCGATGGCGTCGAGCATCGCCAGTATCTTCTGCAGCTACCCCTCGACCTCGCCCCCGGCTACCACGATTTTCGCCTGCGTTCGGAAGACGGCGAGCTCGATGTCTCCTCCCGCCTGATCATCGCGCCGGAAACGGGCTATGGCCCCGAGGAGGTCACGCGCGACGAGCACACCTTCGGCGTGGGGCTGCAGCTCTACACGCTGCGCTCGCGCGAGAATTGGGGCATCGGTGACCTTGGTGACCTGCGTCGCCTGGCCCCCGCCCTGCGCGATGCGGGGGCGGACTACATCGGCCTCAACCCGCTGCACTCGCTCTACCCGCACCGCCCCGAGCACTCGAGCCCCTACAGCCCGTCGAGCCGCGCCATGCTCAACGCGCTGTATATCGATATTCCGGCCGTGCCCGAGTTCGATCAGTGCGAGCAGGCCCAACAGCTCGCCGCCAGCGATGACTTCAAGGCCGAACTCGCGCAGGCGCGCGAAGCCACCCACGTGGACTACGAACGGGTGGCGCGGCTGAAGCTCGAGGTGCTCGAGCGGATGTTCGCCTACTTCAATACGACCCACATCCAGCGCGGCAGCGGCCGCGCGCTCGCGATGCAGAACTTCGTGGCGGAGATGGGCGAGCCCTTGGTGCACCAGGTGCTCTACGACGCCCTGGCCGAGCACTTCAAGGCGCAGGATCCGCAGAGCGTGGGCTGGCAGAGCTGGCCGGAAGCGTTCCACGAACCCAAGTCTCCGGCCGTGGCCGACTTCGCTTCTGCGCGCAGCTCGCGCGTTCGCTTCTTCGAGTACCTGCAGTGGCTGGCGGACGAGCAACTGGGCCTCGCCCAGCAGTCCGTGTTGAGCGCGGGCATGAACGTTGGCTTGTACCGTGATCTCGCCGTGGGCGCCGACCCCGGGGGGGCGGAATCCTGGGGGGAGCAAGCGCTGTACTGCTTCGACGCGAGTGTCGGTGCACCACCGGATCGCCTCGCCCTGCAGGGGCAGGACTGGGGCGCGCCCCCGATCCATCCCCTGCGCCTCGCCGAGCGCGCCTACCGTGACTTCACCACCCTCATTCGCGCCAACATGCGCCACTGCGGTGCACTGCGCATCGATCACGTGATGTCCCTGATGCGTTTGTGGTGGGTGCCCGCCGGCAAGTCTGCCCTCGAGGGTGCCTACGTGCGCTACCCCATGGAGGACATGCTCGGCATCCTGGCCCTGGAGAGTCGACGCAACGAGTGCATGGTGATTGGGGAAGACCTCGGCACGGTGCCTGATGAAATTCGTGGCCCCCTGCGTACCGCGGGCATCTACTCCTACCGGGTGCTCTACTTCGAGAAGTCCAACGACCAGGAGTTCTTGCTGCCGGGGGCCTATCGGGATCAGGCTCTGGCCACGCCCACCACCCACGACTTGCCCACCCTGTGGGGATGGTGGGAAGGACACGACCTCGCCCTGCGCGATGAGTTGCGCCTCTTTCCCGACGAGCAGATCCGTGAAGAGAGCTATCGCGAGCGAGAGCTCGATCGCGAGCGCATTCTGCGCGCTCTCGAGACCGAAGGACTACTGCCCCAGGGTTGGTCCGTGGCGAGCGCCGGGTCGCCCATCGACTATCCGCTCCTCAGTGCCCTTATCGAGTTCTTAGGTAGGAGTCACTCGGCGCTGCTTACGATCGCGCCGGAGGATCTGCTGGAGATCCGCGATCCGGTGAACGTGCCGGGCACCTGCCTCGAGTACCGCAACTGGTCACGCAAGCTGACGGCCGATTGGGAGGACTGGCTCTCGAGCGACCGGGTGGCGCGTGTGCTCGAACGTCTCTGCGCGGCTCGCGCCCGCGCTTCCCTGAGGCGCCTGCGGCCCTGATCGCCATGCTGGAGGCGCTAATGGATTTCGCGCTTACCTTCGCCCTTCCGGTGATGCTGGCGGCGGGCTTCGTCTGGCTCGCAAGTGCTGTCTCGTGGATGGCCCTGCCGCATCACATCGGCGAGTACCGACCGGTAAAGGACGAGGAGGCCTTCGCGCGGGCCATCCGGCGTCAGTCTTTGCGCCGCGGTCAGTACCTCTTGCCACACCTCGAGCGCTGGGAAGATGCGTCCACGCCCGAGGGTCGCGAACGCTTCGTCGCAGGTCCCGTCGCCTTCTTGACGATCTTGCCCAATCGCGTGCCATCGATCCGTCGTCACCTGTTGCTGACGCTTGCCCACTACACGCTCGTGTGCACGGCCATCGCTTGGGCGACGCAAACCTTTGTTCCCCTGGGCGCTTCCTATCATGCGGTGTTTCCGCCGGTCGCCGTGATGGCGCTGTTGGCGCACGGGTCCGCGCTTATTCCCGAAGCAATCTGGTACGGTAAGCCCTGGGGTAACGTGGTACGCGGCCTGGTCGATGCGGTCGTGTTCGCGCTGCTCACGGCAGGAGCGATGGCCGCTATGTGGCCGCCCGCCCCGTAGGGTTTCAAGCGCGACAACTTGCAACGTGGAGAGCGTTGGCGTGAGTTTGAAGGATCAGGTCGACAAGGCGATGCCGGGCTGGGAGCGTTGGTACCCAAGCCTGTTCGATGCCGCCGTGGATCTCGGCATCCTGCGCGCGCGCAGGTGCGATCCTTCCTCGCTGCTGCTGACCAATCGGCACGCGCGGATACGCGAGGAAGCCGAGGCGATGCACCGCGATCGGTGGGGTGGGGACTTCTCCAACGCCGATGCGATTCCGAGTTTGGAAAGCAAACGCACGGTGCGCAAGAAGAAGAAAGCGAAGCCCGCCGCCCATAAGGGTAAGGCGCGCGTGAAGGTCACGCCGCGGGGGCCCGGCGGCGATCGACGCCGCTGACGAGCGCCTGGCGCTAGCCGTCGTCGCCAGCGATTACCATCGCCACGGCCACCATTGCGAACAGCTCTGCCCCCACGGCCGTCAGGCCGATCCGCAACGCCTCGCCGGTGACGAACACGGCCCCGCCCACGAGCGCGTAAGGCAGCACCTGTAGCAGGCCGACGACGACCACGCCCACCACGATCGCCCAAGCCTGTCGCAGCACCATGCCCGCACCCACCCCGAAGGCGATGAGCGCCAGGCAGAGGTGCAGGCCCTTGCCCGCCCCCGTGAGCCAGGCGTTCGCCTGATCCCCCAGCGACACCGTTGTGAGCCAGCCCGCCGCCGCCAGCAAGGCGACGCCCAGTACCGGTGCGATCTGGCGCATCGGCGCGCGCAGGAGGGCACGCTCGATTCGGTTGTAGACGATCAACGCATGCTCGAGCGGCGAGGCCAGGTCGTCCATCATGGCGCTGCTAAGGCCTCGTGCTCGTGGTCATCATCGTCGTCGCTAGCCTCGCTGTCGTGGACCACGAAGGTGGCGTCGGGCAGGGAGTTGAAGCGGGTTTTTGTCGCCGCCGTGTAGGCGCCCATCTGGTGCCCGACCAGGAGATCACCGATGGCGAGCTCTGGCAAATCGATCTGTTCGGCCACCATGTCGATGCTGTCGCACGTGGGGCCGGCAATCATGCTCGGCGTGGTGGGGCCATCGCGAAAGACCTGCAGGGGGTACACGGTGGCATCGAAGATCTGGCCGCTGTAGGAGCCGTAGGCGCCGTCGTCGACGAAGTACCAGCGCAGGCCGGCGCGGGAGCTGCGCCCGGCGATCGTGGTCACGCTGCGCACCGTGGGGGCCACCAGGCAACGTCCGGGTTCGGCCATCAGATGCCATTCGCTCGGCAGCTTGCGCAGGGCCCGACGGATGGGGCGACAGAAGGCGTGCAGGTCGAGGCCTTGCAGCCGGTAGTCCGCCGGGAAGCCGCCGCCGATGTCGAGGGTGGCCAGGGGCGAAGATACCTGTTCGTTGAGGGCAAGCATCAGCGCTGCACAGGCCTCGATGGCCTCCACGTGCTTGGCCGCATCGGGCACCTGGGAGCCGACGTGAAAGGAGAGGCCGCGGATGTGCAGGCCGAGCTCGCCCGCCGCCTGCACCATCTCGCTCACCTCTTCCGGCGCGCAGCCAAACTTACGTGACAGGTCGACCCGCGCGCTGGGCGCGCGGAAGCTGACCCGCAGCAACACACCGACGCGCTTGCGGTAGGGCACGAGCTTGCGCAGCTCATCGAGGTTATCGACTACGAAGGTGGTGGCCCCGAAGCGTAGAGCGTCGCGGATCTCGCGGTCCTTCTTCACCGGGTGCGTGTGGATCGTCCGCCGCCCGGAGATGCGCAGGTCGAGCAGCAGGTCCATCTCGCCGGCGGAGGCGACGTCGAAGCCGGCTCCCAGTGCGTCGAGGGTGCGCACGATGTGCTCGTTAGGGTGTGCCTTGACCGCGTAGTAGAGATCGACGCCGGGCAGGGCGGCGGCCAGCAACTGGTATTGGCGCTGCAGCACGCTCGGGTCGAACACCAGCAACGGTGAACCGTGGGCCTCGACCAGGGCCTCGAGGGGCGCGCGCTCCTCGGGCCGATCGCCGGTCAGGAGCGTGCGATCGGAAAGATCAGGTGTCGTTGCCACGCAGGCTCTGCTCCACGTAACGCGGCAGGGCGAAGCTGCCAAGGTGGACGTCCGGCGTGTAGTAGCGGGTGTCGAGTCCCGCCGCGGCCATGCGGGTGGCCAAGGTGTCGTGGTCGACCTGGCGCAGGCTGGGGTCGTCCGAGCCCCACGCGAAGGTCATGATGCCGCCGTAGTAGGTAGGCACGGCGGCGCTGTAGAAGGTGTGATCGGCGAACACCGGCGTCATGCGCTCGTGCGTTGTGCGCACCTCGTCAAGCTGGAAGAAGGCGACGCCGTTTTGCGTCACCACCACGCCACCCGGGTTCAGGCAGCGCTTACACGCGCTGTAGAAGTCCTGGGTGAAGAGCGCCTCACCCGGGCCGATTGGATCCGTGCTATCGGAGATGATGACGTCGAAGCGCTCCTCGGCGGTGCGCACGTAGTCGAGGCCATCGGCGATCACCAGGTGGAATCGAGGATCATCGAAGGCACCCGCCGAGTGGTTGGGCAACCACTGCTTGGACATCTCGATGACCTTCTCGTCGATCTCCACCTGCACGATCCGCTCGACATCGCCATGGCGGCAGACCTCGCGCAACATGCCGCCGTCGCCACCGCCGACGATGAGCACGGAGCGCGCTTTGCCGTGGGCCAGGATGGGCACGTGGGTGAGCATCTCGTGGTAGATGAACTCGTCCGCTTCTGTGGTCTGCACGATGCCGTCGAGGGTCATGACCCGACCCAGCACGGCGTTGTGGAAGATCATCAGGTGCTGCTGGCCCGTGCCGCTCTCGAAGTACACCTTGTCGATGCGCATCTCCTGGGAGAGCGCGTCGTAGAGCGTTTCGCGAAAGTGCTTCATTCGGCGTCTTTCGTCACGATGCCGCGCATGTGTTCACCCACTTCTGTTCGTGAGGGGGTGAACGCGCGCTTCAGGACGTCGATCGCCTTCAGGGGCTTAGCGTCGCCACACATGAACACGTCGAAGGCGGCAAAGTCGCGCTCGGGCCAGGTGTGGACGCTGATATGGGATTCGGCAAGCACTGCCACGCCGGAGATGCCTCCGTTGGGCGTGAAGTGATGCAGGTGTATGTGCAGGAGGGTGGCGCCGGCGGCTTCTACAGCATCGCGCAGGGCGGTCTCCATGTGGTCGAGTTCATCGAGGCGGGTGGCGCCCCACAGGTCGGCGATCAGGTGTGTGCCGGCAAACTCGACGCCGTCACGTTGAATGAAGTGATCGGCAGTGGTGGTGGTGTCGCGGGATTGTTCGTGGGTGGGCCATCCCGGGCGGTCAGCGAAGGCAACGACGGAATTTTGCGCCATTTGAGGCACCTCCTAATCGAGGAACAAAGGGTGGTTTGGATCGACACGCCCTTGCACCTCTAGTCAGGAGGCAGCGTGCCGTCAGCGGACTAACATAAAAACCCCGACGGTTTCTGCGGATCGCAAAATTCTAGGGGCTTTCCCCCGAAATGCAAGCGTGTGCAGCGCCAGCGTTTGTGCCGTAGATCACGTTTTACCGGCTGGGGAGTACCGCGGCTGGGGGACGGGCACGGGGGATGACGGCGAAGCAGTCGAGATCTTCCGCGAACACCAGGTTGCCCCGCCACCGACGGCGGATGCTCTGTTGTGAGGCCAACTCGTGGCCTTCGGTGCGGCGCATGCGGTGGGATAGCACGAGCAGATCGGGATCCGTATCCGCCGCTAGTTGACCAATCATCGACGGTGGCATGTGCAAGCTGCGAGCGCCACGGCCGGCGCTGTCGGTGATCGCGTGATGGGCGACGAGGAGCTCCGTATCGCTGCCCGCCAGGAGGCGCAGGCGATCGTTGCGGTTGGTGGTGTCGCCGGTGAACACCACCGTCGCCTCACCGATATCCACCCGGTAGGCGATCGCGGGGATCGGTCCGTGATGCACGGCGATCGCGGCGACGGCGATGTCGCGCCCCTCACCGAACTGACCCGTCCACCGCGCCTCGCTCTCACCGTCGAGGGTGAGGGGGGTGATCGCGTAGTCGCCGCGTTGCGTGTCCAGGTAGTCATCGAGGTAGGGCCACGCGCCGTCGCTCGCCAGCAGGCGGCGGGTGAAGGAGTCGAGGTCTGCGGTGAAACGCGAACCGGACGGGCCCAGTACGGGGAGATCACGCTTGCGTCGGCCGAAGTAGGACGCCTTGAGGAGGGCGGCGAGATCCAGGCTGTGATCGATGTGCAGGTGGGTGAGGGCGATCACGTCGAGATCTTCGAAGCGAGCGCCCGCCTGATTGAAGCGTAAGGCGACGCCACCGCCGGCATCGACCAGCACGCGGGCGACGCCGTCGTGCCACAGGAGATAGCCCGAGGATGCGCGACCAGACGCCAGTTCCGGGCCACCGGAGCCGAGCACCTGCAGCCATACGCCCGGCGCGCGGCAATCGTCGGCGAGGCTTGGCTGAGTCATGAGCGCGATGCCGAGGGCGATGAGCACGCGGAGGGGACGGGGCAAGCTCACGGAATCTCCTCGAGTGCCAACGGAACGGTTAGGTCGCCGGAGCCGCTACTTGATGGCGAGAAAGCCCTCGAAGCTGATGTACTTCATGACGGTCATGACATCCACGAAGCCCGCCCGCTCCAGCAACCCTAAGTTGCCCGCCGTGGAAAAGGGTTCCAGCACGCCCTTCAGGCTGCGCGACTTGGCCACGATCTCATCACCGCTGTAGCCCTGCTCCAGCTTGTAGTCGGCGTAGAGGCCGCTCGCGATGTCCTGAAAGCGCGCGTCGGGGGCCCGTACCTTTTCGAACAGAATGAAGGCGCCGCCCCAGTTGAGCGCCTCGAAGACGCGATCGAAGATCACCTGGCGCCAGCGGGGGCGTACGAACTGCATGGTGTAGCAGGCGACGATCAGGTCGGCGGGCTCGAGCGTGACATCGAGGAGATCGGCTTCGATCAGCTCCACCGCGGGTTGCTCCGCGCAGCGCTCCCGGGCGCGCGTGATCATGCCCGTCTCGCTGTCGATGCCGATGACCTTCACCTGCTTGGCCGCGTTGCGTTCGGCCAGGGTGGCACAGAGGCTACCGGTGCTGCAGCCGAGGTCGTAGCAGCGCGATCCGGGCCCGAGGAAATAGTCGGAGAGGGCGCCGATCAGGGCGTGGGTTTGACCGTAGAGTGGGACGGAGCGCGCCACGTGCTCGTCGAAGCGCTCGCTGACGCCATCGCCGAAGGTCCAGGCGGCGTTGGCGGCTTCTATAATGTCGCCCACGTTTTTCATCGCGAGTCCTCGATGGCGGCTGGGACCTGACAGGTCCCGGTTGGCCAGAAGTTGCCTATGGTGCCACCGTTTTGTTCCGAGCATGAGGCGCAAGCCCTGAAGGCTGCCGCCGCCGGTACGCCCCTGCAGGCCGTCCTGCCGACGCTGCTGGCCCAGGCGGATGCGGCCTGTGCGCCCGGCGTGCACGGCGACCTCGCCCGCTGGGGCGATGCCTTGGCATCGCTGCCGCCGGCGCAGGCGAGCGACATCGACCTGGCCCGTCCGGTCATTCGCCTCGGCCAGGAGGCGGATCTGGCGGACGCTGCCGCGCGCGAGCAACTCGAACGCTGCCTCGAGGCCTTCGTGCCCTGGCGCAAGGGGCCCTTCGAGCTGTTCGGCGTGACCCTGGACACGGAATGGCGCTGCGACCTCAAGTGGGACCGTGTGCGCGAGGCCTGCGCGCCCTTGGCCGGGCGCCGCGTGCTCGACGTAGGCTGCGGCAATGGCTACTACGCTTTGCGCATGCTCGCCGATGATCCCGCCTGGGTGCTGGGCCTGGACCCCTACCTGCTCTACGCCATGCAGTACCGGCTCCTACGCCACTACCTGGGGCACGAACCCCGCCTGCACCTGTTGCCGCTGCCCCTGGAGGCGCTACCCGAGGAGAGCCTTCGCTGCTTCGATTCGGTGTTCTCCATGGGGGTGCTCTACCATCGACGCTCGCCGATGGATCATCTCCAGGCCCTGCGCCGCACCCTGGCGCCCGGCGGTGAGCTGATCCTGGAGACCCTGGTGATCGAGGGAGGAATGAACGAGGTGCTGGTGCCCGAGGGCCGCTACGCGAGCATGCGTAACGTCTGGTTCCTGCCGAGCGTGGCGAGCCTTCAGAGCTGGCTGCGCAAGGCGGGCCTGCGCGAGCCGCAGCTGATCGACCTCACGCCCACGACACCGCAGGAGCAGCGCAGTACGCGGTGGATGCCATTCCGCTCCCTGAGCGATTTCCTCGATGCGGACGATCCCTCGCGCACCGTCGAAGGGCACCCGGCGCCCCTGCGCGCCGTGGTGCTGGCCAAGGCGCCATGAGCGAGCCGACCCTGCACATCGCCACCTTCTACCGCTTCGTCGAATTGCCCGACTACGCATCTTTGCGCGAACCCCTCCTGGCCGAGAGCCACGCTCGGGGGATCACCGGCACCGTGCTCCTCGCCGATGAGGGGATCAACGCCACCCTGGCCGGCAGCCGCGAGGCGCTCGAGGGCCTTCTGCAATGGTTAGGTAAGAGATCAGCCCTCGCGGGGCTCGCACCGCGCTGGTCGACGGCGCCCGCGTCGCCCTTCCGCAAGATGAAGGTCAAGCTGCGACGGGAAATCGTGACCCTCGGCGTGTCGGGTATTACGCCGGGCAAGCGCACGGGCGCGCACGTGCCCCCGAGCGAGTGGAACGCCCTGATCCGCGATCCCCAGACGCTGGTGGTGGATACGCGCAACCTCTACGAGACGGGCATCGGCAGCTTCGCCGGCGCCGTCGATCCGGGCACCCGCAACTTCCGCGAGTTCCCAGACTACGTGGCGCAGCAACTGGACCCTGAGGTGCACAAGCGCGTGGCGATGTTCTGCACGGGCGGTATTCGCTGCGAGAAGGCGAGCGCGCTGCTGTTGGACGCCGGCTTCGAAGATGTGTGCCAGCTCGAGGGCGGCATCCTCGCCTACCTGGACGAGGTGCCGGAAGCGGAGTCACTGTGGTGGGGCGAGTGCTTCGTCTTCGACGAGCGCGTCGCCGTGGACAACGCGCTTGCGCCGGGTAGCTACGGCCAGTGTTATGCATGCCGCCGCCCGGTGTCCGACGAGGACCGCCAGCACCTGCACTACGAGGCCGGCATCAGCTGCCCGGCGTGCTACGACGATCTCACCCCGGCCCAGCGCGCCTCCTTCGCCGAGCGCAAGCGTCAGCGCGACCTCGCCGCGGCGCGGGCCCAATCAGACGCTTGAGGGATCGCGCCCGATCCTAGAGGAAGATGTGTATGACCAGGCTGGTAGATGATTGGAAGGTGCGGGGTACGCTCGCCACGGCGTTGCTTGCGGTGGCGGCCGGCGGTGCGGGCGCCACGGATACGGACTGGCCCGCCTTCGGCAACGATCTTGCGAACGGCCGCTACAGCCAGCTCCAGCAACTCACCACAGACAACGTGGCGAACTTGCAGTTGGCCTGGCGCGTGGACACGGGCAAGCGTGGCAGCTTCCAGGCCACCCCCATCGTGCGCGACGGCGTGATGTACGTCTCCACGCCCTTCAATCACGTGCTCGCCCTGGACGCCGCCACGGGCGCGATCCGTTGGCGCTACGAGCACGAACTCACCACGAAGGAGTTCTGCTGCGGGCCGGCCAACCGCGGCGTTGCCGTCGCTCACGACCGCGTGTACATGGCCACGCTGGACGGTCAACTGGTGGCCCTGGATGCGGCCACGGGTCAGCTCGCCTGGCGCGCCCCGATCGTGGACGCGGAAGCGCGCAACGAGCAGGCCCAGGCGCGCGAGGCTTTAACACCACTGATCGGTGACAGCACCTTCAGCGGGGCGACGGTGACCGGGGG
>JBCBZW010000031.1 GCA_039815145.1 Pseudomonadota bacterium | reverse complement strand
CCTCCGGGAGGATCTGGAACACGCTGATCCAGGCGACGAAGACCGCGAGCGTCAGCACGCCCAGGGGCTGTCCCAGCCACAGCACCCATCCGATCAGCACGCTCAGCATGCCCACGTACATCGGGTTGCGACTGAACCGATACCAGCCGCTCACCACCAGTTCACTGGTCTTGTCAGGGGCCAACGGCGTGATGGTGGTCTTGGCCCGAAAGAACGCGATCACCGCCGTCACATCGATCGTCAACCCTAGGGCGATCAACGCCAGCGCCACCGCTTTCTGCCCCGGTAGGTGAACTTCCCCGATAGGCCCCCAGCGATCGAGTCCCCAGGCGGCCGTCGCACACAGCAGCCCCACCACCGGGGGCGGGATCAGCAACTTCATGGCGTAGACGCGTCCGCGCTAGCGGCCGCCGGCGAGTGTTGCGCTGGATCGTAGGCTTCCATGGGCAAGCCACGCCGCACCCAGCCGGGTCCAACGCCGCTTCGCCCCGCGACGCCTTCACGCACGTTGGCGACGTTCAGGAAACCGGCCCTCATCAGCAGATCCGCGGCGATGCCGGAACGCCGTCCGGTTCGACAGATCAGCAGGATGGGATGGTTAGGATCGCGGTCCGCCTGCAGCATCACCTTGCGCAGCAGGTCGGGGTCCTGCAGGGCGATCGTGATCGCGCCGGCGGGTACGCCCGACTCCTGCCACTCCTCGGGCGTGCGCACATCGATCAGCGTGACCTTGCCCGCCTGCGTCCACCCGTGTGCGGTGGGCGCATCGACCACGGGTACCTCGCTGGCCGCGAGGCCAGCGAGCAAGAGCAGCCACAGGCCGATCACCCAGCGATAGCGCACACCGCGCGAGGGGATCACTGGGTCGCGGCCCGCCCCGGCGTCCACGGTGCACCGGCGGCATCGAGTGCCATCTCGATCTCCACCAGCTGCACGTCGAGCAAGTCCGTGAGCTCGGCCGCGATCTTGGCGAACTCGGCCTCCGCCAGGCGCAAGCTCATCTCATGGCCCTGGGTGGGTCCGTAGGTGCTGAGCACGCGACCGATACCGGCGTGGAACAGGCGATCGCCCACGGCTGGGGTGCCAGCATCGTTCGCCATCGCCCGCATTTCGTTGCCCTGCAAGCGATCCTTCAGGCCCGCGAGCGCCTTACCGATATCGTAGGCGCGGGCGCCGAGGGCGGGATCGGCCTCGCTGGTCCGCAGCAGCACACTGCGCACGGCGGTGACGCGTTGCATGCCCGCATCGATGCGGGCGGCGGCGGCGGAGGCCTGGCCTTCGAGCTTGTCCACGGCGCGATTGAAGGCGAACGCAACGGCGGGCTGGCGGCCCTCGAGGGTGCTCTCGACGATCGACACCAGCTTGAAGGTCTGCGGCTCCCCGAGGCGGGTGAGCTTGCCGTCCACGCGCTTGGCGGCGGTCACGCTGTAGGTGCCCGGCGGGGCGAGGGCGCCGCCGGTGGGGATGTACTCGTCACCGCCGGCGTTCGGCGTCCAGGCCTCGAGGCGCGGGTAGCGCAGGTCCCAGGCCACGCGGTGGAAGCCGGCCTTGGCCGGTTGCTCGATGTGCTGGACCACCTTGCCCTGGGCGTTGCGCACGGTGAAGACGAGCTTGGGCGCCTCCTCGCGCGACTCCTCGATGAGCGTTTCCCAGCCGGGGTAGGGCGTGTCGGCGCCGCGCTCGGCGAGTTCGGTCTGCTCGGCATCGCGTTGCTCGGCGGCCGTCTTCAGGTCGTCGCGCAGGTAGTAGGTGAACATGGCGCCAAAGTCGGGGTTGGGGGCGACGTAGAACGAATCCCCTTGGTAGGCGGCACCCTCCTGGCCGAGGGTGCGGCGCTCCACGTACCAGGGCGCGTCGCGCACGGGGAAGAGGGTGAACTCTTCCGCTAGCTGGGCTTCGGAGACGCCGCGCAGGGGCGTGTAGTCGTCGAGGATATAGAAGCCGCGGCCGAAGGTGGCGCCGACGAGGTCGTGTTCGCGGCGCTGGATGGCGAGGTCGCGGAACGGGATGTTGGGCGCGCCGCCCGTGAGCTTCACCCAGTTGCCGCCGCCGTCGACGGTGAAGAACACGCCGAACTCCGTGCCTGCGAACATCAGGCCTGGCTTCACCTCGTCCTGCACCACGCGCCACACGAGGTGACGGTCCGGCAGATTGCCTGAGATGCTTTCCCACGTGCGGCCACGGTCGGTGGTGCGGTAGAGGTAGGGGGCGAAGTCGCCGGTTTTGTGCTGGTCGACGGCCACGTACGCGGTGTCCGCGTCGTGGAGGTCGGCTTTGATGTCGTTGACGAAGAACATGTCCGCGACGCCCGGCAGGCGATCGATCTTGCGCCAGGTCTCGCCGCCGTTCTCGCTCACCTGGATCAGGCCGTCGTCCGTGCCGGCGTAGAGCAGGCCTTCCTGCACCGGCGACTCGGCGAGGGACGTGATCGTGCTGTAAGCGGACATCGCGTAGGTGTCCCACACGGCGTCGCTGCTCCACACGCGGCCCATCATCGGCTCTTCGAGACGATCGATCTGGCGCGTGAGGTCGCCGGAGGCGGGCAGCCAGCTGTCGCCGTAGTCCTCGCTGCGCCACACGCGGGAGGACGCGTAGTACAGGCGCGAGGGCTTGTGCGGGCTGATCAGGACCGGTGCGTCCCAGTTGAAGCGCTCGGACGGTTCGCCTTCACGCGGCTGCGGCTTGATGTAGACGACCTCGCCGGAGCGGCGGTCGTGGCGCACGAGGTTCCCCTGCTGCCACTCGCTGTAGATGATGTCGGGGTTGGTCGGGTCGATGGCGGGCTGGTGGCCGTCGCCGAACACGGTGATGAACCAGTCGCTGTTACGGATGCCGTTAGCACTGTCCGTGCGCGAGGGGCCGGCTTGGGTGGCGTTGTCCTGGGTGCCGCCGATCACGTTGTAGAAGGGCACGTCGTAGTCCACGGCCACCTTATAAAACTGGGTGACGGGGAGGTTCGCCACGTACTTCCAGGTGTCCGCGCGGTCGAAGGTCTCGTAGAGGCCGCCGTCGCAGCCGGCGAGCATCCAGTCGGGGTCCGTCGGCGAGAAGACCAGGGCGTGGTTGTCGCTGTGCTTGTACTTGTGGGGCACCACGGTGAAGGTCTTGCCGCCGTCGTGGGTCACGTGCATGCGCACGTCCATCTGGTAGACCGTATCGAAGTTGTGCGGGTCGGCGACGAGCTCCTGGTAGTAGTGCGGGCCCGTGCCGCCGGAGATGTAGTCGTTGCGCTTCTCCCAGGTCTCGCCGCCGTCGGCGGAGCGGTAGAAGCCGCCCTTGCGGTGGGCGAGTTCGATCGTGGCGTAGACCACGTTGGGGTCCTGCGGGGAGATGGCGAGGCCGACCCGGCCCATGTCTTCGCTCGGCAGACCCGTGCTCAGCTTACGCCACTGCTTGCCGCCGTCCGTGGATTTGTAGATCGCCGTCTCCGGGCCGCCGTTGATCAGCGCAGCCACCGTGCGGGCGCGCTGGTGCGTGCTGGCGTAGAGCACGTTCGGCTGGTCCGGGTGCATCACCACCTCGTTGACGCCTGTGTAAGGGCCGGCGGAGAGCACGTTGGTCCAGTTGGCACCGCCGTCTTCGGTCATGAAGAGGCCGCGGTCGCCGCCCGAAGACCAAAGGGGGCCCTTAGCTGCCACGTACACGACGTTCGAGTTGGTTGGGTGGACGATGATGCGGGCGATGTGCTCGGACGCAGCAAGGCCTAGGTTCTCCCAGGTCTTGCCGCCGTCCTGGCTGCGGTAGATGCCGTCGCCGAAGCCCACGTGGCGGCCGTCGACCGCCTCACCGCTGCCCACCCAGATCGTGTCCGGTCGGCTGGGGTCGATGGCGAGGGCGCCGATCGAGTAGGAGGCCTGCTTATCGAAGATGGGCGACCAGGTGGTGCCGGCGTTGGTGGTCTTCCACACGCCGCCGCTGCCGACGCCTACGTACCAGGTGCTCTCGTCTTCGGGATGTATCGCAATGTCGGCGATGCGGCCGGACATGAAGGCGGGGCCGATGCTGCGCATTTCCAGGCCGCTGAGGGTGGTGGCGCTCAGGCGGGGGTCGTCGGCCTGTGCGAGGGGGCTGACGGCCAGTAGGGCCAGCATTGCGCCGAGGAATCTCGGGTGGCGGGAGGCGAGACAGGTGAGCACGTGCAGCATCGTGGCACTCCGGTTGGTCTTCTAGGGTGCGAAGAGTCTGCCATAGGCGCTCGGACGCGTCAGGAGCACCCGCCCCGGGCGGAAGGCGCCTGAGAGCCGCGGTGCGGCGGCGTTTGGCCCAGCGGGCGTCGGATACTCCTGCCCAGCTACTTGATCAGCCTCGCCACGCTCGTCTTCAGCGCGGGTGGCGGGAGGGCGGCGCGTGGTAGGAGGGTGTGGTCAAGCGGAAGCAGGCGGCCTCAGCGCAGAGGGTAGCTGGCGCGCCTGTGCTCGACCGGCCCGAGCAGACGCTGCTCTATCAGGTGGTGTAGCGCCACAGCTGCGGCCCGGCAGGAACGGCGTCAGCGGGTTTGGCCGGGATCGGGCGTACGTCAGCGATAGCGTTTATTCGTCTTATGCTTTCGCAGCGTGGTAGATTGCGTTTCTACTTAGCGGATAGCTTCGGTCCATGATCCACTGAGGGACTTTGATGCTGAACCTCGTGCCACGAGTGGGTGTCGTGTTGTTGCTTGTGGTGCCTGCCTTGCAGGCGTGGGGCACCCAGGCAGACGACAGTTTGGGCGCCCCCGGTGGCATCTTCGCCGCAGCAGACGGGCAGGTGATTTACATCGCAGATGGCGACGGCGATCGCATCTTGGCGGTTGACCCGGTCAGCGGTGAGCGTGCACTGGTCTCTGGGGAGGATGGGCTCGCGCCGCGGCTCAGCGGCGTCCAGGATCTGCTGCAGAGCGCGAGCGGGGAGTTGGTGGTGGCGAACCTGACGGACCGATTGATCGGGGTCGATCCCGAATCCGGCGGTCGTCGCATCGTCTCCGGGGGGCCGGTGGGGACGGGCCCGCTGCTGGAGGGGCCACGCGGGCTGGTCGAAGATGCGGCGGGCATCCTGATCGTCGCCGATGCGGTGGGCGCTCGTATCGTTCGCGTAGACCCGCAGACCGGTGAGCGTACTGAGATCTCGGGGCCTGGCGTTGGCGTTGGCGTTCCGTTCCAGGAACCGGTCGATGTGCTCATCGAGCCCAGCGGTTCTCTGCTGGTCGTGGACGCCGGGCGAGATGTGGTCTACCGAGTGAACAGATCGACAGGAGACCGCGGCATCCTATCTGGCGCCGGAATCGGGACGGGTAGACCCTTCGACGAGCTGACCTCTCTCGCACCGACCTCGAGCGGCGCTATCGCGGTGCTGGATGCGGGGCTTGCCACGGTGGTGTTGGTCAACCCGGGGACGGGCGCACGGTTCCTCCTTCGTCCTGAGGACGCGCCAGGTCCGTGGTTGCTGTCTCCGGCGTACGTCACCGCTGCACCCGACGGCATGCTGCTGGTAAGCGACCCTGCGCTGGAGGCGGTGTTCCGACTCGATCCGCAGGCCGGTGAGCGCTCGGTGCTTTCCAGCAACCCACCGCCGCAGCCCTATGCACAAGTGCTGGGCGTCGCACAGGACAGTAGCGGGATGCTCTACATTGCCGATGACGGGGTCGACGCGATTTTCCGCGTTGACCCCGTCACGGGTGAAGTGCTCGCGATCTCCACCAACGTGTCGGCGGGTGGCCCACCGTTACGCTCCCCCCGCGATCTCTTGATCGACGCCTTCGGCAATCTGCTCCTCGTAGACAACGAGCGGGAGGAGGTGTTGAGGGTCGAACCGACCTCGGGTGAGCGATCGATAGTGTCAGGTGTAGCGGAGAGGGTGGGATCCGGCTTCATCATGAGACAGCCGGATGACATCGCCGTGGCGGGCGACGGCACACTGATCGTCATCGGTGGCCCACGGGACCAGTTGCTGCGGATCGATCCGGTGACCGGTGATCGCTCCTTCTTCGCGGGCGGCTTTAACAGTCCGGTCAGTGTCGCCGTGGAAGCCGATGGAAGCGTGCTGGTGGCGGACATCGCCTTCGCCACTATCTATCGCCTCGATCGGAACGGTGACAACCTGCAGGTGGTCAGTGGACTTACGGTTGGGAGCGGGCGGCCCTTCGGGTTGCCCAGAGATATCGCCTTGGGTGCTGACGGCACCATCTACGTGGTGGACTCGGAGCCCAACAGGCTCGGTGTGTTCGCCGTAGACCCGGTCACCGGTGATCGCGAGGTCGTGTCGTCGGCTCGCTTGGGGGTGGGTGATGGGGAGCGCTTCAGAAATCCCATCGCCTTACTCGTGGAACCCGGCGGTTCGTTGATCGTGGCCGACGAGACCGATACCCTCGGCGGGCTATTTCGGGTAGACCCGGTAACCGGCGATCGATTCCTGTTCTCGCCCCGTGAGGTGGCCCTATCGGTCGACTTCGAGTCCGGCGAGGCTGAGTTCATCAACTTCGGCGGCGGTGTGTCTGAGGTGGTCCCCAATCCGTTCCCTGACGCCGACAATCCCAGCGCGTTCACCGGTGAGACGCAGAAGTTTTTCGGCGAGACCTTCGGTGGCAGCACACTGGTGCTGAGCGATCCGATCCCCCTCACCGACGGCGCTTTCTTCCGCATGAAAGTGCGGGCAGCTCGCCGGGTGGACGTGCTGTTCAAGCTCGAGGTGATCACCGCTGAACGCACGGCCACCTATCAGGGCACCGGAGGATGGGAGGAGCTGTGCTTCGACTTCGATGGCGTGACCGGTGACGGCGTCAATATCACCTTGCTCTTCGACCTGGGCGTTGTTGGGGATGCCGACAACGACCCGACGAACTGGACATTCCAGTTCGATGACATCGAGCAATCCGACAGAGCCTGCGGGGAAGCGTAACTCCACCAGTAACGCGTGTGCTGGCTATGCTTCCGCGGGGCGTTCGATACATGGCCGCAGATATGTTGCACCTGAGCTGTCGGCAAATCAGATGTCTATCGCTCGGCACCATGCGTAGCGCCAGGACAACAGTTCGCGGCGTCGTAGCGGCGGCACTGCTGATGATGACCTCAGCAGCCCCGGCACAATTGAGCATCACCACCTCGATCCAGCGCACCCTCGAGCTACCTGGCCATCAGTCGCTGATGTCGCGGATCGCCGCCCCCGACGCGACGCTCGCACCATTCACGACCGATGGCTGCAGCGGCGGGCTCTCCACGGCATGGCGCGTGGCGGCCGATGTCTTTCCCGATTTCGAGGCGACTCACGAAGGACGGCCACCGTGGGAGCGCTGCTGTGTCGCGCATGACCGTGCCTATCACGAGGCCGGGCGGGCGACCGAAGCAGCGCAGAGTTTCGACGCCCGGCTGGCAGCCGATGATGCGCTCCGTTACTGCGTGATCGCGGAAGGCTTCACCCGTCGCACGGAGCTGGCCGAGGCGTACGGTGTCGATGCGACCAGCGTCGATCGCGCCTATGCGGCCATCGCCGAAGCGATGTTCAATGCGGTGCGACTCGGTGGCGGGCCGTGCACGGGGCTGCCGTGGCGCTGGGGGTTCGGCTATCCGGCGTGTGTGCCCGGCCTCTAGACCCGCGTTTCCTGCGAACTCTCCTTACTTTTCGTCAAGTGACCACCTACAAGAGCTGTTCGGCTATAAGCCTACCATCGCGGACGCCAAGCCTTCGGCTGACCGATCAGTCCGGTGCCGCGCGCCAGCGGGTATGCGCCAGCGGGTGAATTGGGTGCGGGAGCCCGGGAGTTGCGTGGCGATGGGGTGACTCTGAGGGCCGCCCGTGTAGCGGCTTGTCGGGGGCTGCCGGTCAAGGATATGCGAGTGACCGGAAATGGCCGTCGCCAGGTCTCGTTCGTCACGAGGCGGCGTGACATTGGAGCACTGGGCGAAGTCGGGTGAGAGGAGCGCAGCTTGTCTTATGTGTAAGACGTGGCGGTAGCGGCTGTGGATGTGAAGGTGGGGAGCGCAAGCGGGTTCGTAGGCGCCCGAGCATACTTGGCCGATAGCCTCTATCCCTCTTTTGCTTTCGGTTCGCTGTCCAGGATGGGGTAGATTACCGGAGCCTGTTTTCTCCGCTAACGGGCCGGGCGGCAGGACGCTGAGGTCGCCATTCGTTAGCGATGACGAGGAGACGATCTGCAAGCGATAGGGCGATTTGGTCTGGCCTTCGAGAAGTCACGTCATGAGTGAACACAGCGACGACAGCGTGCCGCAGGATGGCGCGCCAGCCTTGGACGAAGCTGCCAAGTCCGTGGCAGCCGCGGATGCCGACACCGGCACCGAAACGAAGGAGCCGCCGAAGTGGCAGGCTCCCCGTTCCTGGTGGATTGACTTCCTGGTCCTCTTCCTGACCTTCGGCGCCTACTTTCCCTTCTGGCTCTACGCCCGGGCGCGGGAGATGGGGGCCCTTGGCCGCGAGCCTCGCCGCGCCATCCTTTGGTTTCTGATGCCCATCGGTGGGCCCCTCGTCTACGCTATCGCCGTGCCTCGATTCATGGAGCCCTACGCAGACCTCGGCCGCGAGCACGGCGTAGACGGGCGAGACAACGTGCGCGGCTTCATCGTCTTCTGGATGTTTGTGGCGTCCATAGGTGCCGCGGTGAGCAGCCGCATCGAACTGCCGATGTGGATGTACGTCGCCATCGTGGCGGCCATCGCTGCCGGGGCGACCGGTATGAGCGCCGTGGTGAACGGCACCAAGCGCGCCCTTCCCGAGGGACTCGTTCGGTGGCGGCGGAAGAAGTCTGGTCTCGGCGTGTTCGAGTGGCTGACCGTGCCCATCGGGCTGGTGTTCTGGCTGGGGCTTGGTCTTGCGATCCTGACCGGGGCCAACAGCACGCCACTGGTGGCGGGGAGCACCTACGAGGATCCTGAGGGGCGTTTCGCCATCCCGATTACGGACGGGAACTGGTCCCTCGTGCAACAGGGGTTTCTCGCCGACGAGGAGGCGGAGGTGGAGTTCGCCGGTCCTGCCCTGACGTCGCTCTACGTCTTTGACTACAGCGGTGAGCTGAGTGTGGACGAAGTGATCGACTACCATGTGCAGAATGCCCACGACTACGCCCTGACCTCCGTTCGCGAGTGCGAGGAGACGAGGCGGATTGCAAAGGACGAGGTGAGTGTAATTGCGACGGTGGTTTGCGAGGGGAGGTCGATGGGGGATCCATGGGTGCTGGTCGCCTCGGTCATCGGCGGTGAGGGGCAGGTGCTGGAGTTTTACGCCGAGACGACGGCCGCCAAGATCTCCTTTCCGACCCTTCGCGATAACTTGGTGGCGCTGGTCAGCGGATGGGATCGCCCTTGAACGCCGGTCGAACGATGTTTGCGAACGCCTGGGCTGTCGGCGTGTTACTGCTGCTCGCGCTCACGTCCGTTCCCCGCGCGCAGGACGTGGAGCGCGTGCAACTCGCCCAGACCGAATCCGACGGCATCATCCGGGAGGCACGCAAGCTCAGTGCTGAGACTGCGCCTTCCTCCGGGGTCGATCAGCTACTCGTTCGCGTCCACTATCAGATCGGTGAGGACTCGGTGGAGACGCGGGTCCGCCGCGTGGTGCGTTTCGGCTCCCAGGAAGCTATCCAGGCTGAGGCTGACCACAGCATTGTGTTCGATGGTTTCTCCGATCGCCTCGAGATCCGACAGGCCGCGAGCGTCTCGCCCGATGGCAGCGTTCGCTGGCTCACGGAGAAGGATCTCGAGGTCGACGACTACCCCGATGATTACCAGGTGTACACGGACAGCAAGATCGTCAGTCTCCTGTATCCGGCCCTGCAGGAGGGGTCGCTCACTGTCATCGACTACGTCCTGGTGACCGACCTGAGGTCCTCCGAGCACCTGTGGTCGGAGGATGTCTTTCTGCAGAGCGAGTATCCGCGCCATCGGCTGGAGGTCAGTGCGGCCTGGGCGCCTGATCTCGCGGTGCAATGGACCCGAGATCTGCCCTTTTTGAGTTGCGAGGAGGGGATGCGCAGCGTCGCCTGCCGGGGGGAGGACATTCCGGCGCCGGTGATCGAGGCGGGCGTGGACTGGTACGACGAACTACCCGCGTTCGTCATCACCGTGGCCCAGGACTGGTCAGACGTGGTCAAGCGTGCACGCGATGCCTTCGATTCGGCCCTGACCCAGCGGGAGCAGATCGGGCCCCTGGCGCGTTCGCTGACCAGCGAGAGCGATGGCGAGGAGGAGGCCTTCGCGGCCCTGTTCGATCACGTTGCGCGCGGTGTGCGCTACGTCAGTCGGTCGACGGCGGGCAACCTGATCACGCCCCATGCCGTTGACGACACGGCCACCAGCCGCTACGGAGATTGCAAGGACAAGTCCGCTCTGTTGGTCGCCCTGTTGCAGGAAGCGGGCACGCGGGCTTGGCCGGTACTGGTCAGCACCGAGCGCAGCAAATTGACCAGCGCTCCCCTGGCCGGCATGCACTACTTCGACCATATGATCGTCTGCGCGCGTCTGCGCGGCGAGGTGCGGTGTGTGGATCCGACCGACGCCTACACGGACCCCGAGCACCTGACGGCATCCGTCCAGGGGGCGATGGCCCTGCCACTGCTTCCGGGTGCGCAGCTGCAGCTATTGCCCGCGAGCACCTATCGCTGGCGCCTGGAGGTGGATACGGAGCTGCGCTTCGATGAGAAGGGTGGCCAGCACGAACGTCAGGTGCGGCGCTATCTTGGCGAGTACGCCGGGCTCATGCGCGCGGGCTACGCGCCGATGGACGTGAAGGAGCGGCAGCGGCACGCGGAAGAGAGCTACGCCGATGTGGTCTCTTCCATGGGCGAACCCACCTTCACCTTCGAAGGCCTCGGCGATCTGTCGCCGACCCTTGTGGTGAGCTCAGAGAACCACTTCGAGGAACTGGTGGCGACCGGGGAAGACATCTTCTACACCGAGCCCAGCGTGTGGATCAGGAGCGAGTTGGCCAGCGTGTACCCCGAGCAGGAGTCCTACGGGACCTCCTTTCCCGGCCTGCAGGTGACCGCCCGCTACCGTCTCGACTACGGCGGCAGCTGGCGCCATCGCTTCGCCGGTCCCGTGCTGGACCTGCAGCATCGCTTCGGCAGCTTTAAGCAGTCGGTGGAACAGCACGATGACCACATCGAATTCACCTCCACCCTCTACGTACCGGCTCGCGAGCTGGCCGTGCAGGAGATGGAGTCCTTTCGTGAGTTCATGAATCTGTTTTACAAACAGGCCAAGCTGCGCGTGTACGCCAAGTCACGGCAATAGGGCGTGCAGGGGACGCTACCGAGCCAGGCTAGGTGGCTCTTCCCCGGAGCAGATCAGTATCAGCGGATGGGGGACCTGATCTTTTTGTCCGTCACGGAGGATCGCCCGCCGTACCATCGGCCACGGTCTCGGCATCGAACGCCTCGCCGGAAAAGATCAGCGGCGGTGCGTACGCGGCGAAGTCGGCGGCGCGCATCGGCGGGCCGGCGACCTCCGAATGCCGCGACTCGATCAGCGGCAGGTCACGGGTGCGCTGGTCGCGCAGGACGAAGAAGCCGCCGTCGGCCACTGCGATGCCGAAGATGTTCTTGCCCCAGGCGCCGTAGCTGAGCAGTTCCCCGAGGTACAGCACCTCATCGGGCCGGATCTCGAACGGGATGGAGAACTCGTCGGAAACGTGGGTTTTCTCGACACTGCCGTTGTTGTAGTAGAAGCGGATGCGGTAGAGCTCGTACTCGCCCGGTGTAAGCGGCAGCGCGAACACCACGCCCTTGGTCTGTTCCGTTTCGTAGTCGGGCTCCGTGCGGAACATTCCCTGGGCGAAGCGCAGTGTCGCGCCATCCTCTGAACCGATTTGACGATAGTCGATGTAGCTGAAGTCGTTGCGGGAGACGTACTCTCCCTCGGTCTGCACGCCGATACTGCCTACCAGGTAGCCGGCCGGGGCGCCTGGCTCGGGCGTGAACGCTTCCTGTGGCAAGACCGCGTTGATGGTGCAGCCTTGCAGCAGCAGGGCATTCGTCGACAGCAGGCAGGCCAACAGCAGGGAGTAGGGCGAAACGAAACGGGAATTCATCGGCGTGGGTTCTCGTTGCTGGAAGTTAGGCCCGGCGTCTTGGACGCCACGATAAAGCGGCTTCCAGGGCTAAGCGGCTAGTTGACTCGGTGCGCAAAAGTAGACCTGATCTGCCATCCATCGGCAAGTGCCTGATGACACCGTTCGGTATAACAGAACTCGAAGCGTCCCCCTGGCGATCGATGAGCGTGCGTCAGCGAGCGACTGCGATCACCGGGGCCCGCTTCTCGGTTCAAGGGGACTGGCCCATCCGGGCAAGGCCCGCCGGATGAGCATTGGCTTGCGCTGCCAATACTGGGACAGGAGTCTTCGGCGTACTGGCCGCCCAACAGCGGGTTGGTGTCTGACACGACGCGCTTGCTCAGGCTTGGGCGACGAGCTATCGCCGCACTGACCTTAACCCGACTACCGTGAGTGTTCGCGTGGGCGCTACGGTTTGGATCGCGGCGTGTGTCGGGGGGCGCTGATCGAGTGCTGTATGGGCCGCATCGCTGTCGCGCCGAGCTATCGCAGGTCGAAGGGGAACACCCTACCGCTGGTGGCGCCGAACGCAAGTGAGTACATCTTGATTGGGCCGCGATCGACGGAGGGTGCCTCCGCCCGGCTGATACAGGGGATCGCTCGCGCACTTGGCCGGTGACTGGGCTGCAAGCCGTGGAGAGCAGCGTCTGCCCTGAAACGGCACTCCCAGCGTTGGCTTACTATATTCTGTTGCGGCTGCCCCGTCCGGGAAGGGGTACGCGCCTACGGTGATAACGTCGATGGAAACGCAATGACTCTGTTTATCGGACTGCGGCCCCCACCAAGTTGTTTTTCCAGCCGCGCGCTGGCGGCACGTCGATGAGCTACGACGCGTTCATCTCCTACAAGCACAGTAGCGAGCTGCCAGTCGCCACGGCGCTGGACGACGGCCTGGCACGCTTCGCCAAACCCTGGCACAAGCTGAGGGCGCGACGGGTCTACCGTGATCTGGACAGTCAGGCACTGACCCCCAATCTACTCGCCGCGGTGCAAAGCGCCATGGATGCCTCCGAGTACCTGATCCTCCTGGCATCGCCGGAGTCCGCAGCCTCGCCGTGGGTGCCCGCGGAGGTGGCTTACTGGATCGCCAACCGGCCCCTCGATCGCATGCTCATCGTGGTGTGCGCCGGCAACGTGGCGTGGGACAACGCGGCCGGTGATTTCGACTGGGAGGCGACCGATTGCCTGCCGCAATGCCTGCGCGGACGCTACAAGTCCCAGCCGCTGTATCTCGATCTGCGCTGGGCGCGAGGGCAGCGCGAGCTGGGACTCGAAAACGCGCCCTTCAAGGAGGCGGTTGCCAGGTTGTCGGCAACGCTTGGAGGCGTGTCCCTGGACGACATGCTGGGCGAGGAGGTGCTGCAGTTTCGTCGTGCCATGCGTATCCGCAATGTGGCCATCGCCGCGCTCTCCAGCCTGTTCGTAGCAGCATCGGTGTTCGCCGTGCTGGCGGTGCTGGCGCAGAATCGGGCGGAGCGCCAGCGTGATCGTGCTGTCAAGAACAGCCTCCTCAATGAGGTGCGCAACGACCTTGATCACGAGCGCCTCGCCCATGCGGTGCAGGTGGCGCGCGTGGCACGGGAGCGCTTCGGTAAGGACGACCCGAAGGTGCAGGACATCGCCTGGGAGTTCGTCCGCAGCCCCGCGGTAGTGTTGGCGGAGTTCCCGGATCTCGCCTGGGACTTCGCCCGCTACTCGCCGGACGGCTCGACGTTGATGGTGGCCTACGCGTTCGACGACAGGCTAACGATCGAAGTCAGGGATCGCTTCGGCGGTGGCGTCAGTGCGTTGCCCGAGCCCGTCCACGGCGCGCGGTTCATCGGCGATGGCAGCCGACTGCTCGTGATCAACGAGAGTGACCCGGTGACGACGACGGTGGAGGGCGTGGACGCGCGCGGCGAGGCACTGCTCGCGCAATGCGGCAATGAGGCTGAGTTCGCAATGGACATCCATCCCGGCGGCCTCGGCTTCAGACTCGCGCCGCGGCGCACGTCGGCCGAGGCGAGGATCTGGAACATCGCCAGCGGGGAATACGAACCGCGCGGCGACAGCGGTAATGCGCGCCCCGCCTGGTTCGGTGAGGCGGTTCAAGTGTGTGATGACGTGCTCCTCGTGTTTACCCCTGCCGGCGAGCTGCAGCAGCTGGTGCCGGCACCGGGCGCGGAGCGCGCGGTGGCCGATCCCGCCCGAGAGCGCTTCGCGGTGCAAGACCCCAGGGGCACCGTGTTGATGGACGCCGACGGCGTCGCCCTCGCCAAGGTGGGGGCGCGCGACGCGGTATGGTCCGCGGACGGCACGATGCTCGCCATGACCGTCTACGGGGAGCTCGCAGACTACCTCGCCTTTACCGGTCGCGATGCCTATCCGTTTAAGCGGCAGGAACAGGTCGGCGCCGGTCCCGTAGGCGATCAGCCCGATGCTGAGCTGGTGGTCACCGGTCAACGCCCAAGCGACTACCCCAACGCCCAGGCAGGCAACGGCTACACCGTGGTCATGACCCGCGACGGGGAGCAAGTGGCCAGCGTCCCCGGCACCCATGCCTACTTCGCTCTCGGCGGGCTGATCACCACTGGCGGCTTCGCCGTCGACGACACCTGGGATCGCCATCCTCGCCTGTGGTCCCTGGAACCGGGGAGCGACGGGCGCCACGAGATGCGCCTGGAGATGCACGGCTTCCACGCGGTGGTGTCCCCAAACGATCGCTGGATTGCCAGCGGCGACGAGGTGGAGGAGCGGACCTGGATTTGGGATGCTGCCGGGCGTTACCACGGCGAGGTGGAGGGCGGTCTACCGGTGTTCCACCCGGTCGACCCGGTGCTGACGACCAACCACCATGGCTATGTGCGCGAGTGGCATCTACCTCGCCTACCGTCGGCGTCCGGCGAAATCGTCAGGGAACTGCTTGGCATCGAGCAGGGGGAATGGGAGCGCGCTGATCTCTACTACGGTAACGACGACTGTCGCTTCGATTGTACCCCGCCCGACGGCGTGACCGTGGATGTGCTGGACAGCGAAGAGGTCACGGTCACGGGTGGTACGAACCGCACGGACGTCGCTTTGACCACAACCGAGACGCTGATCGTGGTGCGCCGGGCGGATGATCGAGGCGACGACTTCGGTGAGGTTCAGTGGCGGGTAGAGCCCTGCGATTTGCTATCACAGCGGTTCCGCGACGATCTGTTATTGCTTGCCTGCGCGCGTGATGAGACATGGCGCATCTACGATCTCGCAGCAGTTGCGGCCGGCGGCGAGACAGCGCCCAGGAAGGCGTTGGCGTCGGGCCATCAGCCCTTGATACAGAAGGCGACGCTCACGCCTGATGGTCGACAAATTCTATCGCTAGGCGAGGACGATGCCCGCCTGTGGGACTGGGCCCCATCGTCCGGTTCGCCATCACCGCCGTTGTTGCTAGCTTTCGGTGCCGAGCCGCAGCGCGTGGTGCTATCGTCAGATTCGCGGTTGCTCGCCATGTTGCCCTTCAACGGCGCAGCGCAGCTATGGGATCTTGAGGGGCAGCGAAAGGCGTCGATCGCGCTGCCGACACGCACCGCCTACTACTGGAACGTAGGCTTCTTCAATGGCCACCGACACGTCGTGACGGTGGTGTATGACACGTTAGATGACTCAGAGAATGCCTACTACGTGCCGCGCATCCTCGACTTCGACGAACTGTTCCGAGCCTTTGACTGGGTACCCGCATTGCCCCAGGTTGAGTACCGGCGCCTAGGCCTCGAGTAGCGCGGCGAGGACCGGTCAGATGGTGAAGGGTGATTGCTCGTCGTAGGTGGGGTCGGGGCGGCCGAGCACGAGGTGGTTGGGCTGCTGGGTGGCGCTCATCCGTTGGGCCAGCGCGAGGTAGAAGGCGCGATAGTTGCCCTCGAAGCGCCCCTCGTCCCACAGCGCCAGGAGGGCACGGGTAAAGTCGCCGTGACCGTCTTGTTCGCGGGCGCGCTGATCGTCCTGGCAGCCGGCCAGCAGCCTCACGCTGGCGTTGATCGCCGGCCGGGGATTGGGCAGGTCGTACTGAAGGTTGTCGTAGAACTGCCAGTTCTTGCGCACCGTGGCGCGCGCGGCGGCGCGCGGCAGGAAGCGTGCCGTCGGGTCATTCTCGTCCTCGCCGCCCGACGCCCCTTTGGTGACGGACCCACTGTGACAGCTGTCTGCCAGCACCAGAATTCGCACGCGAGGCTGGAAACGGGCCCAGAGGACGTTGAGTTCGTCATCGAGCACTTGGCCGTCCCACAAGCACCAGGTTTCGTCCCTACCGTCGCCGCCCTGCTCATCGCCATCAACGTCTTTGACCTGGCCGCCATGGCCCGCGTAGGTCAGGAAGAAGAGATCCCCAGCGACGAGGCGCCTAGCCGCGTCCTCAATGGCGCCGATCACCCGATCGCGGGTCACCTCGGCACCGGTGATTTGTGTGGCTGTGAAGCCCAGGGAGACGGACATCTCGTGCATGGCCCGGGCGTCCTCCTCGCAGTACTGCAGGGGGCTTGACCAACCGCTGTAGTGCTCTGGATCGACGTCGTTCAGGCCAATGTGTAGTGAAAGTCCCCTGCTCATGGGATTATCCTGCCGTGTGCATTTGTATCCAACGCACAGCGCTGAACATGAATACGGCGCCGTGCAACATCATGAAGGTCGCCGGCACGATGGACTCGATCGTACTGAAGCCCCCGTGCCCCGCTTCGCGTTGTTTCAAACGTACCCATTCTTCCTCGTAGGCGGCGAAGGGCAGGCGCTGCTCGAGTTGGTTGATCACATCGAACTTAGCGGCGTTCAAGTTGCGGTAGGCGGTGATCAGTCGGCGCCAGGTGAAGCTGAATAGGATGCCGGCGAAGGCCGCTAGCCAGATCAGGCTGTCCCCGTCCTCGCTGAAGTAGCCGGTGAGCGCCAGCAGGGCCGTGTTGGCCGTGAGGAAAAAGGAGTTCGCGAGCTGGCGGCGGTCCGAGATGCGATCAGCGGATGCGACATAGTCACTATATAAGGTGAGATAGTCGTTGTCGTAGTTCGGGCCGTACTCATTGCGTTCACGGCGAAAGGCGCTGGTCGTGGGGGTACCCAACTTAGAAGCGGCCCTGCTTGGCCAGGCGCCAGTAGAAGCGTCCGAGCGGGGTGAGCATCACGTGGCGGCACTGCATGGCGACGAAGTACAAGTCCAGACCGTCCTCGGTGGTGAGCAGGCCGGCGTTGCGTAGGGCCTTGAAGCGGTTGAAGGTGGCAACGTTCTGCGGGTCTGCCTGCTCGCTGGTGTGCTCGTAGCTGGGGTCCATGACCACGGGCCGATCGGGTGAGCGAAACAACTCCTGCAGGAGGCGTAGCTCGGCATCTTCCACGGCGGGGGCGCAGCGGCGCAGAGGCGCGAGGTGCCGCGCATGCGACTTGTACATGGGGCGCTGCTGCCAGGCGCCCAGGGCTTGTTCCGCATACGCATATGCGGCGGCGGCGGACACCTGTCCGCGCACGTCGGCGGCGCCGCCATCCAGGGCGCTCAGCAGGAGCTCCGTGAACAAGCTGTTCGCCATCCCTTCGTGCGACTCCTGGGAGGCAGTGGAGGCGGCCAGAATCGTCACCCCTTCTGCTAGGTTGGCGTAACCGTCTTCGCCCGTGCTGCCCATGCTCCCGCTGTGGCAGCAGTCGAGGATCACCGTGATCGAATTGACGCCGCTGCGATTGGCGGCGTCGAGGAGTTCGCCCATGGGATACCCCCCGCCCGGTTGCGCTTCCTGCGTGACCAGCCAGCCTCCCTCATCAGTGCCCAGGCCGTGGCCGGAGAAGTAGAGCAGCGCATCACCGCCACGCAGATCGCTCAGCAACTGGCCCACGCGCTGGCGCAGTAACGAGGCCGTGATGCGCGTTTTGTCTGACGTCAGCGTGAGGCAATCGTAGTTGCGGGCGCCGTCGTGATGGGTCGCAAGGCGCTGCGCAAGGGCATTTGCATCGTCGACGCAGCAGGTGAGGCTCGGCTGGTGATCGTACTGGTTGATACCGACGACGAGGGCGCGCCTACTCATGCTTCAGGCCGTCGGATGGCGCTAGTGTTGAGCGTTATCAGGGCGCGTGTCAGGCGGACCGTCTCGCTCCCCGGGGCGCTTGTCCGGTGGCCCACGGCGCTCGCCCGGGCGCTTGTCCGGCGGGCCGCGTCGCTCGCCTGGACGCTTGTCGGGTGGGCCACGTCGATCTTCAGCTCGGACTGGTGCTTGCATGGTGTCTCTCGTCTGTGTTGGCGTGCCCGAGTACCATATACCGGTCGGCTGATCGTGGCGAGCCATCGCCGTTAGGGGGTGCGCCGGGCACGAAGTCTTTCATGGCACCCGATTTCAAGGACGAGGGCGACCCGCCATCCTGCGCTTTCTTAGAACTCTCGCCACCGAAGCCCGTCGCCGAAAGGTGTTGCGTGCGGTGACAGCCTATGCCGTGGCGGCATGGCTGGTCCTGCAAGGGGCGGAAGTGACCTTCGAGCCCCTGGGCCTGCCCGAGTGGGCGATGCGTGCCACCATCGTGGCAGCCCTCGCCGGCCTGCCGGTGGTGTTTTCCCTGGCTTGGTTGATCGCCATCGAATCCAATCGCCTGGTGCTCGATCTGCCCCTCTGGCGCGGTGAGGGGGAGGACGCGGCGCGAGGGCCACGCTCGGCGGATGCGCTGGCGCTCGCGATCGTTGCGAGTGCTCTGCTGGCGTGGGGTTGGAGCGTGAGCACCCTGTTGGCCAACCCCGACGTGTCCCGCCAGCCCGTGCCGGCGATGCTGCCCGATAGCATCGCGGTGCTGGCCTTCGAGAACCTGGGCGGGCGCGAAGAGACGGCCTACTTCGCCGCCGGCCTGGCGGAGGAGATCCTCAATCTACTGGCCGGCCTGAACGAACTGGAAGTGGCGGCCCGCACCTCTTCCTTCCGCTTTCGCGACGCGCAGCTCGACGTGACCGAGGTGGCCGACCTGTTGCGGGTGAAACACGTGCTGGAAGGCAGCGTGCGCCAGGAAGGGAATCAGATTCGGGTGCGCGCCACCCTCGTCGACGGCAGCAACGGCTACCACACGTGGAGCAAGACCTACGAGCGAACGTTGGACGATATCTTCGGTATCCAGGAGCAGATTGCGAGGGCTGTGGTCGACGAGTTGAAGGTGGCCTTGTCGATGGAGTCGGTGGCCCAGCTCAAGCGTCGACCGACGGACGCGGTAGGTGCTTATGTTTACTACCTGCAGGGCCTTGATCAGCTGCGCCGTTCCCCGTCGGCGGCGGCGATGCGCCGGGCGGCGGCGTTATTCGCGGACGCGCTGGCCATCGATGCCGACTTCGCCGCGGCCTATGCGGGCGTGTGCCAGGCGAAGCTGGGCCTCTACGAGGTCACCTCAACGGTGGATGACTTCGATGCCGCCGAGCAGGCCTGTACACGGGCCCGCGCACTGCAAGGGCAGGTGGAGCCGGAGGTCGAGCTTGCCTTCGCGAGGCTCTACCGCCAGCGCGGCTGGTACGAGCGCGCCCTGGTGAGCGTGGATCAGGTGTTGGCCCTCGACGAGGGCAACGTGGAAGCCCTCGTGGAACGGGGCGAGATCCTCGCCCAGCAGGACCGCAACGAGGTGGCGCTCGCCTCCTTCGATCAAGCCATCGCCCGCCGGCCCGCGGACTGGCGGGGCCACGAGGCGCGGGCGGCACAACTCTACCGTGCGGAGCGCTATCGGGAGGCCGCCGAGGCGTACGAGTACGTCAACCGGCTCGCTCCCGATGTGGCCTCGGGCTTCGCCGGCAAGGGGGCGGCCTACTGGATGCTCGGCGAGCTACCGCGGGCGCGCGCGGCCTTCGAGCGCTCGCTGGCGTTGGCGACCACGCGTCAAGGGTTGACCAACACCGGCATCTACTACTTCTATTCCGGTGACTACACGCAAGCCGTGCAGATGCAACGCCGGGCGATAGAGCTCGCGCCCGATGACCATGCGCTGTGGGGCCGCTTGGGCGATGCGCAGCGCTTTGTGCCGAGCGAGCACCCGCGGGTGCAGGGCACCTTCGAGCGTGCGGTGGAGCTTGCGCAAGCGAGCCTCGAAGTGAATGCAAACGACTGGTGGACGCTCTCCCTGCTGGGTCTCTACTACACCCGACTCGATCAGGTGGACACCGGTTTGCCGTTGCTCGAGCGGGGTGTCGAGATGTCCGGCGGCAACGCCGAGGTGCTCTATTACCAGGGTCTTGTTCGGCTGGCCGCGGGGGACGCGGTCGGCGCTCTCGATGCACTAGAGAGCGCGGTTGAGGCTAACGAGAGCTATCGTATTTTGGTCGCTCAGGATCCGGATCTGCAGGTCCTTCGCGATAGCCCGCGCTTCGCTTCCTTGCTTCGGCCTTCGGGGACGTGAGGGTGGCGACGAGGTCGGCTAGTCAGCGGCCGCCTGTGGACGCTAAGCGGGAAGGGTAACCGCTACTTCCGCAGACGCGCCCGAAACTTCTTGCCCTTGATCGGTCGACTGAAGACCTCTGGATCGGTCGATACAGTCTTCGCGTAGGACGCGACCTGCGGATACATCGACCCCGTGCGCTCAATCGCTCGCGCCGCACGCTAGGATTTGATCGCTTCGTCGTATTGATAGAGCTTCCAGTGGTATAGCTCGCCAAGAAAACCCTAGCCTATGCGCCGACCGTTTCGATACGTCGCCCCGTTCCAGTCTGCCTGACGTTTCTCATCCGTGAAATTCAGTAGATCGGGGTACTTCGGCGATGTCATGAAGCGCGCCAGCCAATCGCCCACCAACTCATCGTCATCGATCAACTCCAGTAGCTGACGCTTCGCCTGGGCGACGAACGCCGTATCGATGTCGTCCCTGGCCATAGCCGGATGCAACGGCGGATCCTGGTAGATGGCCCTCGCGTCACGTTCCAGCAGATCACCCGCCAGATCCGCCAACATATCCGCGACGCTGGGTGAGCGAAAACCCACGGAGTACGTTACGCACTTGGTGTGCGCGACCCCCCAATGGCTTACCCGAGGCGGCAGATACAACATGTCACCAGGACGCAGCAGCCACTCATGCTCTGGGGTGAACTCCGCCAGGATCTTGAGATCCGTGTCTTTCAGCAAGGGGGTACGCTCGTCACACAGCGCTCCCACCTGCCATCGTCGCTCGCCCACCACCTGCAGCAGAAAGACGTCATACTGGTCGAAATGGGGTCCTACACTTCCGCCGGGGGCAGCCAGGCTGGCCATCACGTCATCCAGTCGCCAACGTGGGATGAAATCAAACCGGTCGAGCAGGGCGGCCACTTCGGGAACCCACAGATCCAACCCTTGCACGAGCAGGGTCCACCCTGTCTCGGGAAGTTCAGCGAAGGTGAGCTCGGAAAACGGCCCATGGCGCAACTCCCACGGCGATGTGCCGTGCTCGAGCACCAGGCGAGACTCGATCTCCTCCTCCAATGCCAAGCCCGCTAGCTCTTGCGGCTCGAGGGGATTGGCCCATCCGGGCAATGCTTGCCGTATGAGCAGGGGCTTGCGCTGCCAATACTGGGACAGGAAACCTTCGGCGTGCTGGCCGCCCAACAACGGGTTTGTGTGTGACACGAGGCGCTACTCAGGCTTCGGCGACGAGCCATCGCCGCATTGACCTTAACTCAAGTATCGTGAGTATGCGCATGGGCGCTACGAGCGAGGTAGCCTGGGACCGACGTCGGCAATCGCCAGGGTGATCAACCCAGGTTAGTCCACCGTGCCACGCAGGGTCACCTGCACGATCTCCCGGCCGTTGAGACTGAGCCCTGCCCGCTCACAATCCCACACCGCACCTATCGTCACCCAATTCAGACGTTCGCCAAGCGTACGGTTCGCGCATTGCACCGGGTCGGCCACCGTGAAGCCCTCTGCCGTACCGTTGAATCGTCCCGGGTCTTGAGGAAAGACGAAGGCCCGGGCCGTGATGCGAACCTCATCGCCTGAGCTAGCGTGCAAGCCTGCCGCTTCACAGTCCAGAGTGGTGACTGGCGGGGCGCCCTCACCGGCGATCGTGACGCGCTGTGCGTTCGTGAGGTTTTCGCAGATCCCGGCGAGCGTGACTACGCCGGCGACGGTGATGCCGACGCTAGCCGGCGCGTTGGTCTCGAGCACGAGGCGGGTGTCGGAAGGCAGTGACCCGGAGTTGCCGAACAGGAACTCGCCTGGGAGTTCAGGCGCCGTGGCGTCTAGTGCGCCGCCGAAGGCGATGCGTTCGCCCCGTCGTGCGTTGAGGGCCTCGATGGCGTCTGCGTTGAGTGGCAGGGTGATCGTGGCGCCGCGGTCGCGCCCGGTGGCCGTTAGCTCCCCGTAGAGCACGCCACCTGCCAAATCTGCGTGCGCCTCGGTCCCGCCCGCACCGGCGATCAGGGCATCGATTTCGCTCGTGACCTCGAACAGCGAGTAGGTTTCGAAGCCTTCGTCCGTGACGAAGCCGTTCTCGGGCACGAACAGGCGCAGGCCGGCGTTGGTGATCTCTTCGGACACTCCGGCCAGATCGAACACGAAGAAGTTGTGGGCGATCGATCTGTCTAGGAACTCGCCGGCGATGTAGTTGGGATTGTCGGGGTCGTGGAAACCATCACTGTCGTACCAGCCACGGTCGATCGCCACGATGTCTTGAGCGACGACGGGGAGGGAGGCGGCGGTCAGGCAGGCGAGGAGTAGGCAGGTCGCAGGCTTCATCGGGGCACCTCTCAATTGCATCCGTTCAATTGAGGTCGAGGCCGGTCGGCATTCGAATTGAACGCCGCCAATGGGTGATACGCAGGTGCGCCGGAAACTGATCTAACCCGGCGCCCTGGCCTTGGTGAGGTTTTGCTTGACGGTAGCCCTAACCGTCGGTGCCGATGTTGGTGCCGGTGGTCATGGGCAGCCAGCTGTAGATCTGCAAGCCCGGCTTCACCCGCGCGTGCTCTTGCGCGTTGTAGCAACGCTTGGTCGCCAGCCGTGAGCCCAGCTCCGTGTTGTCCACGCAGATGGTCTTCGGAATGCTCTTGTTGTTGGAGTAGTGCAGGCTCGAGCTGAGCACCGTCATCGGCTTCGGGGTGCCCCCGACGAGGCCGGGGATGAACTGCGAGGCTTCCACCGACGCATGGGCCTTCTCCATCAGCGCGTCTGCATCGGCGGTTAGTGGATTGCGTCGGCTGCGTGCATTGGTGGGGGTGCCTGCGTCATCCACATCCACGTACACCACCAGGCGGAAGGCGCCGTCGTCCACGCACGGCTCGCGGGCGGCCTTACCGTTCTTGCAGGCGGCGTCCTTGAGCATGCGTTCGTACCAGGTGGCCTGGCTGCTCAAGATCTCCTGGGGGGCCACGTAGTTGTCGCCGTGCTCCTGGGTGTACAAGCCGAGGTTCGGGTAGGCGCTGACGTTACACTTGTCACCGATACAGCGAACCTTCACCCGCACACTCATCACCACGTCCACTGCCTTGCCTTCCACCTCGGCTGGTTGGAACTTCGCGCGTCGCAGGCCGGCGTAGGTGGCGCCCAACACGCTCTCGGACGTGCTGCCCTTGATCCCCTCGGCGAGGCCGCACTTCGCTCCCCCCGCCTTCCCCTTACGCGTGACCAGCACCTGGCAGTTCACCTCGGCAGTCCCGTTCGCCCAGCGCACATTCTTCGGCCTTTCGACGACTTCGCTGAGCGGGATCTTGCCGCCATCCGGGAGCGCCGGCGTATAGGCGGCGAAGGCCCCTGGGGCGACGAGCAGGGCCGCGCAGAGCAGGGCCGTGTTGAGGTGCTGGCGTACGGTGCCAAGGATCATGAGGCTCCTCCGGGAGGGCGATATTGAGTGACTGCAAGGGTGATGAAGCACATCACCTATGCACGAACCAAGTCGCCACAGAGCTTACAACGATCGTGTTCGCGTTACTGCGGATCGGTAGCGCGTAAAGCATTGGGGGTTCAAGGGACTCGCCTTCGGTACCAGTGGTCCTAGGCCTGCGGCGTCCCTGGTCCTGCCGCCTCAATCGCTCGGGATTCGGGACTCCGTAGCGATCAATATAATTAGGGCAGGGGGAGCACTCGTAGCATCACCCTGCCCGTTCACAATCCCACACCGCTCCGATCGCCACCCAGTGCAGGCGCTCGCCGAGCGTACGGTTTACGTATTGCACCGGGTCGGCCACCGCGAAGCCTGTGGCGGTGCCGTTGAAGCGCCCCGGATCTTGAGGAGGGATCAAGGCTCTGGCCGTGATGCGGACCTCATCGCCGGGGCTTACTCGCAAGCCTGCCGCCTCGCAGTCCAGGGTGAAGAGTCGGACCTAGACGTCGCCACCCTGTCGCCGACGGCAGGCAGCTGGACTGACGGGGACCGGCAGATCCAGTGCTTTCTTCACCCGGTCGACGCTTCCAAGCTCATCGGAACTGCACAGGGGACGGCCCGCTAGGGCAGTCTGGGCAGCGGGCTTGACTTAACGCAGTGCAGCGTAGCTGGCGGCGGCCGCTTCATTCGCTCAATTGTGAATTCCTGTGACATCGACAGAAGGGCTTGTGTAGTCTCAGAGACATGTCGGTTACGCCGACCAGGGGAAAACAAGAACAGCGGGTGGACCACGGATGCTCCAACTATGCAGGCGATGCTGCATTGCACTAGTCGTGTACATGCTGATGCTGCCGGGGACGCAAGCTGGCCAACTCGCCGAGCTCTACGAGCGCGCCCTGAGTGAGGATCCGCGCTTTCTAGCGGCACGCCACGAGTACGACGCCCAAGCTCAGGAACGGCCCCTCGCACGATCGGCCTATCTGCCTTCCCTCGACATCGTCTACGAGAACATCGAGACCGAGCAGAACATCGTGCGCAGCGACAATGAGGTGTTCGGTGCCGGTCGCTCCACGTTTCCCACCGACAACCTGATCATCAGTCTGCGCCAGCCGATCTTCCGCTACGACCTGTGGCAGTCGATGCAGCGCGCCAAGGCGGTGGTGCAGCAGGCAGCCCAGACCCTGGCAGCGGAGGAGCAGGAACTCATCTTCCGCGTCACCGAACGCTATCTCGCCGTGCTGGCAGCTAACGATGGCTTTGACTTGGCGCTGGCTGAACAGCTGGCGATCAAGGAGAACCTCGAGCTGGTGCAAGCCCGTCGCGCGGCGGGGATGGCCAATCGCGTGGATGTCTACGACGCGAAGGCACGGGCCGCCGTCGCCGACGTCCAGGTGTTGGAGGCCGAGAACCGCCAGCAGGACGCGCTCCGCGCGCTGGAGGAAACGGTCGGCCCCGTCGTCCTGCGTCGCGAGGCGCTGCAAGCGACGATCAATCTTACGCAACCTGATCCCGTCGATGGCCAGTCCTGGGTCGATGCCGCCCTCGCGCAGAACCTGCGCATCGCTGCCGCAGGTCAGGCGGTGGAGGCTGCTCAGCGTGAGGTGCGAGTCCAACGCGGTGCCCGCTACCCCAGCCTCGATCTGGTGGTCACCGATTCCGATCGTGACACGGGCGGTACCCTCTTCGGCGGTGGCAGTGAAGTGGAGACGCAGGAGCTGCTCCTGCGCGTGCAGGTGCCCATCTACAAAGGCGGTGCGGTCAACGCTCGTGTTCGTCGTGCGCTGGCAGAGCTGGGGCGGGCGCGAGATGAGCTCGAGTTGCTCGAGCGCCAGAGCGAACGCGAGGCGCGCGGCGCTTACCGCAACGTGGTCACGGGCTTGTCGAAGGTGCCGTCGCTGCTGGAGTCGCTCGAGGCCCAGCGCAGTGCCCTGGAGTCGAAGGAGCGCGGCTACGAGGCGGGACTGAACACGGCCCTCGACATCCTCGACGCGCAACGCGACTTCTACCTCACGCGCGGGGACTATCTGCAGTCGCGCTACGACTTCCTGCTCGACTCCCTGCGCCTGAAGCGGGTGGCTGGCATTTTGAATCAGGCAGATCTCATGGCTGTCGACGCCATGCTGGTCGACGCGCCGGCCAGTCGGGTGCCTGGGGCCAGGGACTGAGGGGGGCACGGGCGCGGTGTTCTTGACCCGCCCCCGCAGAGACTTGAGCGGGCTCAGGAGCCGCTACTACACGACTTCCAGAGGGGCTTGAGTCGTGCGTCACGGATGGCATCGCAGACTATTGCAGGGGCAGGTGGCACGGGCCAGGTCGCTGCGTGATTTCTTCGCTCGACGCTTGGCGCCGCCGAGCCGTGCCCCCGACGAGCCCTGGCAGTTCGAGGCGCTGGAGCCACGCCTGCTCCTGTCCGCCGATGCGGCTCTGCTCGCCGCCGACGTGGAACAGCTCACCGTGGCTCAACTCGACGCCGCGGGCCTGGATCCGACCTTTGCAGAGCGCCTTCAGGCACACCTGCCCGAGGCACCGGCCGCCATCGGAATCGTGCCGCCGGTGGAGCCCGCAATCACCTTCAACGAGCCCGCCTCGGCGCCGGGCGATGAGCTCGTCACCGACAGCCCTGCTGTGCCAGCTGCGGAAGTGGGCGTCGACCGGCCTGCTGAGGTGCCAACTGCGGGCGAGGGCAGCGCTGAGCCGCCCACGATCCACTCGGCCGTACCCGTCGAGTGGTTCGATCTCGACGCCGCGCGGGCTTCCCTCGCCAGCGATGCCCCGGCCGCGAACGCGCCCGTGCCGGCGGGGGAGCGGGAGAGCGACGTGCCCCTGCCCGAGGCAGACGTCGACTGGCTCGCGCCGCTACCGGTGCTGGCTGCGCCCATCGCTGAGGCGCCGGCGCCAGCGCCCACACTGGTCTTTGTCGATGGGGGCATCGATGACTACGAGAGCCTGCTCGAGGCGATCGAGGCCCGGGTGGCGCAGGCGAGCACGGTCGATGCAGAGGTCGTCGTCACAGTGCTCGATCCGGACGTCGACGGTGTGGCTCAGATCAGCTCCGTGCTCGCCCGCTACGACGCGGTGGGCGCCATGCACATCTTCAGTCACGGCGCGGTTGGGCAGCTCCGCCTTGGCAGTACCACCCTAAATGCTAACGAGCTTGATCGCCATCGCTCCGCGCTGAACGGATGGGCGCACGCCCTGCAGCCCGGAGCGGACCTTTACCTCTACGGGTGCGAACTGGCTGGCGACCAGGCCGGAGAGCGCCTTGTCCAGCTGCTGGCCGAGGCCACAGGTACCGACGTCGCCGCTTCCGAGGACCTCACGGGGCACGCTGCCCTCGGCGGCGATTGGGACCTCGAGTATCAGGTGGGCGATGTCGCCAGATCGACCTTCGCCGGCGGGGATGCCTTCGCGAGTTTCAAGGGCGTACTCGACGGCGCGGGCGAGCTCGATCTAGACAGCGACGAGGTGCGTGAGGGCCTGCTGGCCGCCCTCGAGCCGTTGCTCGCGGTGTTCGACCTCTTCGCCGAGCTGCCCGTGGATCTGCCCGTGGGTGAGGAGCAGCTACGCGACCTGTTTGAGCCGCTGCAGAGCGTGCTCGATCTCCAGGATGCGGCGGAAGACCTCTTTCGCCTGGTAGATGCCTTCACCTTCGATCTCAACGATCTCGATGCCGAGATAGGGCGCCTGATCGGCCTGGGCGCCTTCCAGCCGGAAGCACCCGAGCATATCGCGAGACTCGTTGACACCCTCAACGGTGAGTTCGACCTCGGCCTCACCACCGAGGGCTTCGACTACACTGAGTATCGGCCGTACATCGCCAGCCTGGTGGCGGGCAATCTGTTCAGTTTCACCGCCCTGGCCGATCCCATCGGCGATCTGCTCAGCAATGCCGATGACACGCGCGGCGACGACCTGCCGTTCGATCCCGGTTCCGTGGCCGACAACGAGGCGCTCGCCGACCTCATCAACGAGCGCTTCCCCGACACCATCACCGAGACCGTCGGCGCCAACTTCGACTTCAGTCCCTATCGCAACGAAGTCTGGCAGCTGCTCGGCAATGCGCTCACCTTCGATCCCGCGGAGAGTCTGGCCAGCATCGGTTCGCTGATCGGCCTTGGGTCCGGGGAGCAAATCGACCTCACCAGCCTGGCGCAGATCGCCGACCTGGCCGCTGAGTTGGGTCTGGATGTGGCGAGCGAAGCCGAGGCCTACGCTGCCCTGGTCTTCTCCCTCGAGAACAGCCTGGATCTGCTCGGCGATGCCCTGCGTCTCGGCGTCTTCGACGTCAGTGGCGATATTCCGGCCCTGCGCTCAGCCCTGGAAGATGCTCTCGGGGAGTCCTTCGCCGACCTGTCCGAGGAGACCTTCGATACCTTCCGCGGCGAGCTGCTGGAGTACTTGAACGGCGACCTGACGGAGTTGTTGGGTCGGCAGGAGAACATCGATGCCTTGAGCAGCATAGTCGGGTTCCTGCGCAGCGACGCCGGTCAGCTCGCCTCGATCGAAGCTGCCCTTGCCGAACTCGATCTCTACGTGGGCGAGGGGCTCACGGCCGATACGCTGGGCGAGTTCATCCCGTCCCTTGCCCAGGCCCTGGGCCTCGAGCTGCTGCTGGGCGTCGATGATTACCCGGCCGTCGCCGACATCATCAGTTTCGCGGGTGATTTCGATCCCACAGACGAAGATGCGCGCGATGCGCTCGAATCCTTCGTGCTCGACCGTTTCCCCGAGGTGTTCGTCACCGGCCTGGGCGCCGACAACGTGGTGGACTACGCGTGGAGCATCTTCGAGCTGATTCGCGGCGACGCGGGCGATCAGCTGCTGGCGGTCGGAGAGGCGATCGGACTGGGTGAGGGCGTCCCCTTCGATTTCAGCGTGGAGGAACATCGCGAGGCCCTGGCCTCCGCGCTGGCGCTCGATCCGGGCGCGATCACGTCGACCAACGTGGGCGAGTTCCTCGGCCAGGCGTTGGGGTTGGTTGGGATCGACTACGACTTTCAGAGCGAGCTGGCCCAGGTGTACGACACCCGGTCTCTGGGTGACATGGCCCGCCTGGCGCGCACGCTTGAGAGTTCTGATGGGCGCGTCGACGGTGTGGAACTGCTATCGATCTCCGCAGCCAGCACCCACCTCTACGGCGAGTTGCTATTCGCCTATCTGCAGGCCGATCAAATCGCCTTGGCGCTGGGCCTGGGCAGCTTCGATCCCCAGTCGCCGACGGATCTGGCTGCCCTGCAGGTGGAGCTGTCGGCGCGGTACGGGCCTGAGGTCATCTCGCAGCTCGATGCGGACAACGTACCTGGCGCCTTCGAGTGGCAGCTGTTCCAGATCTACCAGCCTGACTGGCTCAGCAACAGCCTGATCGAACTCGGCGAGACCCTCGGTCTGCAGGTCGACCCGACCTTCGATGTCGACGAGCCAGCCACGCTCCAGGCGCTGCAATCGGAGCTCGAGAACGCCTTCGGCTTCGACATCTTCCCCGACGGCGCGGTGCTCAGCGCCGAGTCGCTGCTCGAGTACCTGCCCTTTATCGACGGCCTGCTGCAAGGGGCGGACGCAGACGGCAACTTCAATCCGTGGACCACCGAGGGGCGCGAGATCGAAGTGGGCGCGCTCTACGCCACCATCCGCGATGCGCTCTACACCGCGCCGGACGGCGGCGGCGAGTTCACGGTGAGCATGCGCGTGCTACAGCTCCTCCTCGAGGACGTCGTTTTCCCCGAGTACTCCGGCGATAACCCGGCACCGCAGACCTCGCCCCTGGATGTGAGCCTGGTGGCGGAGAACGTGGCGTCCTACGCCTGGGCCGTGTTCGATTTCAATCACCCCGACTTCCTCGCCGACAACGCTCAGGCAATCGCCGATGCGCTGGGGATCACCGACGCCGGCGGCTTCGACCCCGACAACGTCGATCACCTGGATCTGCTCGCCGCTGCCCTCGGCGAGCAGTTCCCGGACCTGCAGTTCACGGACGGCAGCCTCAGCCCGAGCAACATCCAGCTCGTGCTGGTGCAGATCAACGACTGGCTGAACGATGAGACCACGAGCCTCGAAGATCTGCTCTTCGACGCGATCGGCGACACCCGCTACACGAGCCTGCTCGCCGCGGCCGAGGTTTTCGATCTGGAGAACGATCAGGACCGACGCGACCTGCAGCTCTACATCGAGGCGTCCTACGGTATCCGTATCGATGGCGGTCTGCGCATCGAGCCCGACGCCCAGAATCGGCCCGCGAATTTCGAGGACTTCACCTGGACGATCCTCAACCGCCTCGAGCCGACCTACATCGCCGACAACACCGACGCGATCACGGCCAGCTACACGCTCACCGGAAGCCGCAGCTTCGATGCGGCCAGTGCGCAGGATGTCGATGCCCTCGAGAGTGCCCTGCAGGCGGACGGACGACTGCTCGGCGAGGACCTCACGCCGGACAACCTCGTGCAGTTCCTGCCCGAGGTGTTCCGCTGGTTGAATCAACCGCTGGCGGGTGAGGAAGCCGTCGAGCCCTCGATCGACGTCGACATCACGGATCTTGATGAACTCCTCGCGGTGCAGACGCAGATCAACGAGGTGGAGGCGGAGGCGGGCGTCGCCCTGACGGATTTCGTCGGGACGCTCAGCGCCACCAATCTGCCCCTCTACGCTTGGCACATCACGGGGCTGCTGCAGCCGAACTTCATCACCCAGAACGCCGACGCCATCGCCGAGCTGGCAGGCATCGACTTCACCTTCGACCTGAACAACCAGGCGCACCTGGATGCCGCCGGGGCATTGGTGGGTATCGAGGCGGGTGTCCTGTCCACGGCGAACCTATCAGAGTTCTTCGCCGAGTTCTCACTCCTGCTCGGCGACAGCTTCGACCTGGCCAACGGGGCGGCGCTCCTCGGCGACGCCTTGGGGCTAGGGGCCGCTTACGACCCCGATGCGCAGGCCGATGTCACCGCGTTGATCAACGAGCTGAACCGGGTATTCGATCTGGGGCTGGATCCGAACACGCTGCCGGAGAACTTCGACGCCAACCTGTATCTGCCCCAGGTGGGTGAGATCGCCGGGGCGGTCGATCTGCCGGCCGTCGACGGGGCGGTGATCGACTTCGTCAGCAACGCCAACCTCGGCGCGGCCCTGGATCTGATCGCCGACTTCGACACGGCTGCGCTCAGCAATTGGGATCAGCTCGCCGGCGCCCTGAATCTGCGTTTCGCCGGCGATGCCGACTTCGACGCGCTGGTAGCGCAGGTGACGGGCGACGCCCTGGCAGAGCTTACCGGCGCGGACCTGCAGGGTGACATCGACACCTACGGGCCGTTCCTCTCGTACATCGCGCGCATTGCCGTCGACGAGCTGTCGATCACCGGCTTCGTCGATCAGATCGGCAGCGCCCTCGGCGTGATCTTCGATGTCCGCATGATCACCGATGTGCTCGCGTCCCTGACGGGCGAGGACCCGGATGCGGACCTCGCCACGCTGATTGCAGCGGCGCAAGGCGTGTTGGCGGACGGCGCCAGCGTGGATCTGCTGCTGCAGTACCTGGCGGATGTTTACCTGCCATCCCTGAGCGCCTCAGCAGACTTCGACGGCGTCGCGGTCACGGCGGCCTACAACGCCGATACGCAAGCGCTCAATCTCGGACTGGAGGTGAATCTCGCTACCGAGCTGGTCACCGACGTCAGCGAAGGAGATGTGCAGTCCCTGCTCAACGAACTGCTGCAGCCGCTGCGCTCCAACGAGGTGTTCGCGAGCATCCCGGGACTCGGCGATGTGGACTTTGCCGACGTCGGGTCCCTCTCGATCGATGAGGTGGTGCTCGGCGGCGAGGTCGCCCTCGCCGTCGACGTGGCCGTGGATCTGAGCGAAGCCCTGGACGGGGATGACGCCACCGCCGTGGGCGTTGACGACGTGACCGTCGATGTCGCCGAGCTCACGCCCACGGTCAGCCTCGATCTGGACGGGATCGACTTCGAGCTGCGCTTCTCCGAGGCCGATCGCGTGACCATCCTCGGCGGCGATGCGTCCTTCCGCGCCAGCGTGCCGCTCACCGATGCGCCGACGCTGAACTTCGCCAGCACGGGCCAGAGCATCACCGAGACCGTCGATCAGTGGATCGATGAGTTGCAGTTCGACCTCGTCGCCGCCTTCGACGCCACCTTGCCCCTTGGGGCGACGGTAGGGGGTGATCTCGACCTCGGCGCCACCTTCGGCTCGCCCATCCTCAGCCTGTCGAGCGAAGACGCGCTGGATCTGTCCGCTCTCGAGGTGTTGATCGACCTGGATATCGGCGCTCTGGAGGCGAATCTCCAATCGCTCTTCGCGCCGCTTGCCGATCTGAACTTCGACGGACTGGACTTCCCCTTCGAGATTCCCCAGACGGGCCTCGGCGCCATCCTCGCCGATCTCGGCAATCTCCTGGATTTCTCCGGTTCGATCACCGACTTCTACGACCTGATCGCCGCCTTCACCTTCGAGGTGACCGACTTCGAGGCGGACCTGGCTGCCCTGCTGGGGGTCATCGATCCCCTGGGGGACGATCTCGCGGCCCTGGCGGCGGCCCTGGAAGATCTCTTCGACGTCGACATCGATCTCCCGAGCTTCGACCCGGACGAGTACCTGGCCGAGATCGCCAGCTACCTGAGCCTCAACGGCATCGACCTGTCGTCCCTCGGCCTCGAGGCAGACTTCGACATCCGGGACTACTACGAGGCCCTGCAGGCGCTGCTGGGACTGGCTGAGCTGCCCGTTAACCTGGACGGCATTCGAGTCGAGCTGGGCGATGCCCTTGGCAGCCTGCCCACGCTGTCGGGTCTCCTGCGCTACATCACCAATACGCAGCTCACCACCTTCTCCGGGGAACTGGACTTAGGTCCCCTCTCCCTGGCCGGTGGGTTCTTCGTCGAAGACGGCGTCAAGGCCTTGCGCATCGATCTGCTGATCGAAGCGGACGGGCAGGCCTCGGACAGCTTCAGCGAAGCGGACTTGGTCACCGCTCTGGTCGGTGATGCCGATGATCCCAACGACAGTGGGCTGCTCGGCGATGTCGGTGGGGCCCAGGCCGTCCTCGATCTGATCGGCGCTGAGGCAGGAGATCTCGGTGTCTCCCTGTCGGGCAGCACGGATGTCACGGTGGAAGGCAACGTCCTCGTCGACCTTTCCGCGGTGATCGACCTCACCGATCTGATCGACGCGTCCGAGGCGCTCACGGACGACGATCTGTACCTGGATTTGCGCGCTCTGGAGGTCGATGGCCGCCTGCGTGCGGACGCGGTGGACTTCTCGATCAATTTCGCCGGTGATGTCAGCGTCGGTGTCGCCGACGGCCTGCTCGATGTCACGGCGGGTCTGGCCCTCGCCTCAGTGATCAACGAGGCCTTCGATGAGAACGAAGATGGCCTCATCAGCCTCGGCGAACTCGGCGAGGGCTTCGGCAATCTGGCCGGCCTTTCCCTCGCGGGCAGTGGGGCGCTCACGGGCGCCCTCAACGCCGCGTTGCCGCTGAGCGTCTCCACCGAGAACTTCGACGCCAGCGAACTGGGATCGCCTATCCTCTTCGTTGATGATGTCAACGTATTCGACGAGATCGATCCGTCGGTCAGTGTCGATATCGATCTCACGGCCCTGCAGGACACGCTGCTCGAGATGCTGGCGAGCCTCGCCGAGCTGGTGCCGGACGTCGATCTGCTGCCCTTCGATCTGCCGGACATCGGGCTGGCGGAGCTGTTCGCCGGCGTCGCCGAGCTGTTCGATCTGGAGGCGCCTACGCTGGCGTTCCTCGATCTGTTCGCCCTGGAGGTGCCGGACTTCGGTACCGTCGACCTGTTCGGCTTCGACATCTCCCTGTTCGGGTTGGAACTCGGCGAGCTGCTCAACCTGGGCGTGGACTTCGACTTCAACCTGCCCGGCGACTGGGAAGCGCTGCGGGAGCGCCTGGCGGCGCTGTTCCCGCACTTAGATCTCGACGGCATCACGCTCAGCCTCGGCAACTGGACCGATTACTTCGCCGAGATCTACACGCTGCTGAACTTCGAGGCCCTGAGCCTCGCCCTGGATCTGCCGGCTCTCGACCTGGGTGAGTTCGATGTCGACCTCGGCGAGTTCGTGGTGGGGGATATCGGCGACTTCCTGGCGCGCCTGGCCTTCCACTTCAACACGGACTTCGGCCTGGATCTCGATCTCCAGGCGCCGGACCTGTCGGGGCTGTTTGCTGAGCTGCTCAGCCTGCAGCTACCCGACTTCGACATCCGCGAGTACCTGGAGGCCTTCGCTGGTCTGCTCGAATTGCCCGATGTCCCTCTGAGCTTCGACGCCATCCGTGCCGAGATCGAAGCGCTGCTCTATCGGGTGCCGACCCTCGGCGGCCTGATCGATTTCCTCGGCGAGTTCCATTTCGCTACCGTGTTCAGCGATCTCGAGCTCGGGCCCTTCACTCTGGGCGGCGGTTACTTCGCCGATGTCGAGGAGCTTCGCCTCGATGTGGCCTTCGACGCGACCGGCGAGCTCTCCTCCCTGGTCACGCTCACGGATCTGGCCGATGCCCTGACGTCCGTGCTCGGCGAGCTGGGGTCCGATGCGGATGTGGCGGCCCTGCTCGGCGACGGCTTCGACTCCCTGGATCTCGAGCTCACCGGCTCGAGCTTCGTCACGGCGGTGGCGGGGCTCGCCGCCGAGGCCAGCGTCGGTGTCTCCCTCACTGATTTGCTCGACGGCGATGATCAGACCCAGGCCGGCAGCGACGATGTCTTCCTCGAGGTGGATGCCTTCGATGCCAACGCATCCTTACGCCTATCGGATTTGTTGACCGAGATCAACTTCGCCGATTCCGTGCGCCTGGGCGTGGAGGGCGGTGAGGTGCTGCTGCTGGCGGGGATCGCCCTGGAGGCAGACCTCGGCCGCTACACCCTGGCAGATGGCAGCATCGCGGACTACCTCGCCGGCCCGCCGCCGGAGGATCTGGGCGAGGATGAGGTGGTCTGGCGCACGCTTGCATCGGCCGAGGCCACCCTCCCGCTGCAGCTCGAGATCAACGGCGCGGACTTCAGCAGTCTCGGTTCGCCGGTGCTGCTGATCAGCAACCCGGATGTCTTCGCCGATCCCTCGCAGCTGTCGGTGACCGTCGACCTCGACCTGACCGAGCTGCGCATGACCCTGCTCGACATACTCGAGCCCCTGGCCAGCGCCGCCGTCGACTTCGCCGATCTGCCCTTCGATCTGCCCGACGTCGGCCTGGACGAGTTCTTCGCCGAGATCGGCAACCTCCTCGACTTCGCCACGCCGGCCATCGAGTTCTTCGACCTGTTCGCCGTCGATGGCTTCGACTTCGGTGCGCTGGGCTTCGACATCACCGGATTCGGCGTCGAACTGCAGGATCTGCTCGATCTCGACAGTCCCTTCGACTTTAACCTCGACGCGGATTGGGATGCCCTCGCCGCGTACCTGGAGGACCTGTTCCCCAGCCTCGACGGTCTGAACCTGTCCCTCGGCAACTGGCAGTCGGTGATCGCCGAGCTGTTCGTGCTCCTGCGCTTCGAGGCGATCGCGCTGAACATCGGTATCGATTTGCCGGACGGCTTCGATATCGACCTCGAGATTGGGCCCTTGCTGGGCCGCCTGGCCGCCGTGCTCGCCGCCGACTTCGGCGTGGACATCGATCTCGAGGTGCCGGACTTTACCGGCCTGCTGCCCGAACTGGTGAGCTTGGGGCTCGACGGCTTCGACATCCGCGATTACCTGCCGGCCTTCGCCGCGCTGCTGGATCTACCCGAGGTGCCCCTGAGCTTCGACGCCATCCGCGTGGACGTCGACAACCTGTTCCGTGATCTGCCCACCCTCGGCCAGCTGATTGACTACCTGGTGGAGGTGAAGCTCGGCAACCTCACCGGTTCCCTGGCCCTCGGTCCCTTCACCTTGAGCGGCGGGTACTTCGCCGACCTGGAGGAGATCCGCCTCGACCTCGAGGTGGATGCGGAGGGCTCCGCCGCCACCACCGTGTCGTTGGCGGACTTCGAGGAGGCGCTGGTCGGCGAGGACGGCGTGCTGAGCGGCATCGACGCGGTCACGGCGATCACCGATCTCATCGGCAATACCGCGGATGGCCTGGGTGTCGGTCTTGCCGGCTCCACGCAGGTGACGGTCACCGGCGCGGTCGCCGCCGCCGCCTCCGCTGGGATTCGTCTCGCCGATGCCCTCGACGGCAACGGCTTCTCCAGTGACGACGCCTTCCTCACGGTGGACCGCTTCGAGGCCGACGGCGAGGTTGAGCTCTCGGATCTCGAGTTCTCCCTGGCCTTCGGGCCGGACGGGGACGTGATCGATGTCGGCATCGTCAACGGGCTGATCGATATCGTGGCGGGACTCACGCTGGATGAGCCCCTGAGCTTCGTGATCGGCGATTCCCTGGGCGACCTCGCCTTCTCGCTCACGGGCGAGAGCTTCGCGGTGCTGCCGATCTCCGCCGATATCGGCGGTGTCGACATCGATCAGTTCGGCCGTCCCGTGCTGCTGATCGAGAACCCCGAGCTGTTCCCCACGATCTTCGACGTGGAGGACGAGCTCGCGGGCCTGGCAGCCCTGATCGGCGAGGTCGACTTCGACGTCGACGACCAGGCGGACTGGGATGCGCTGGCACAGCTGCTGAACGATCGCTTCGACTCGGCGATCGTCGACGGCGACCTCAACCTCGACAGCTGGCGCGCGCGGGCGGAGGAGATTCTGGTCCTGCTCCAGTTCGACGCCCTGCAGGACGCGCTGGGGCTGGAAGGCCTGGATCTGCAGGTGGAGGCGGATTTCGATGTCTTCCTGGCCACCTTGCTCGTCCGCCTCACTACCGACTACTCGGCCTTCATCACGCCGGATGGCGACACGGGCGAGGTCGACCTGTCCGGCGCCTTCGACAACCTGACGGATCTGCTCGGTCTGGATCTGTACGCCGCCTTCCCGATCGATGCGAGCGTCGATCTGGATGTCTCGCTTCTGGTGGACACGATCCTCGACATCGTGGAGCCCCTGGCTGACCTGCGGCCGAACCTGGACGATCTCGACTTCACGCTGCCCGGCGGCATCACCCTCGACGATATCTTCGGTGGCCTGACGGACCTCTTCGACCTTGAAGGGGTCATCAATCGCTTCGTGGATCTGTTCGCCCTGGAGCTCGGCGCCTTCGGGCCCTTCGGCTTCAGCATCGAAGGCTTCGTGACGCAGCTGGCAGATCTCCTGGAGCTGGGCGTCGACTTCGACGTCGATCTGCAGGCGGACTGGGACGCCCTGGCGGCGCGCCTGTCCGAGCTGTTCCCGGCCCTCGACCTGCCGAGCGACTTCCTCTCCCTCGGCAACTGGACCGACTACCTGGCCGAGATCTACATCGTCCTCAACTTCGATGCGCTCCTCGCCCAGCTCGACCTGCGCTTCCCGGACGTGGACCTCTCGGGCCTGACCCTCGATGCGGACTTCGGTGTTTTCCTCGACTACCTGCTGTTCACCCTCAACACGGACTTCGATCTAAGCCTCGACCTCGAGCTGCCGGACTTCGACGGCCTGCTGCCGGAGCTGTTCAGCATCACCATCGACGGCTTCGATATCCGCGACTACCTGGACGACTTCCAGGTGCTCCTCGGCCTGCCCGAGGTGCCCGTGTCCTTCGACGCGATCCGCCTCGACATCGCCGACGTCTTGCTGAACTTCCCGAGCCTCTCGCAGTTGGTGGACTGGATCATCGACACGCAGCTGGGCAGCTTCGATGGCGGTGTAGATCTCGGGCCCTTCCGCTTCATCGCCGGCTACGATGCGGGCGCCCAGTCCCTGTTCTTCGACGTGATCTTCGATGCGGACTTCGGCGTGACCTTCGAGGACATCTCCCTCGAGTCCCTGGCGAGCGACCTGGAGGCGTGGCTGGAGCCGATCCTCGGTGATGCGCAGCTGCAGGAGCTGATCGGCTTTGCCGGCGATGGCGTGGGCTTCGACGCGGAGTTCACGGGCGATGTGGGCATCGATGCGGGCCTCATCTTCGACGTGGGCCTCGCTGCCGACGTATCGGACTTCTCGAACTTCGGTCTCGATGACATCGCCCTCAGCCTGAACGAGGTCGCCGGCGCCGTGGAACTCGCGGTGACCGAGTTGGTGGTGGAGGTCTCCCTGGGCGGGGTCGGCATCGCCATCGGCAACCTCGACGAGGAGACCTTCGGCGAGATCACCCTGACGGGGACCTTAGGCCTCACCAACGCGCCGGCGCAGGTGGATCTGCAGACGCTCACGGACGACGGTGGCTTCGGGGCCTTCATCGACAGCCTGGACTTCGATGCCACCATCAGCATCGATGTCTCCCTGCCCCTGTTCCTGAGCCTCGACCCGGACAACCCGATCCCGGAGGAGCTGGCGGCTGCCCTGAACTCCTTCCAGCCGGTGATCATCTACCAGAACCTCGACTTCGACCCGACCGATCCCGGCGTGGGCGGCGAGTTCATTCTGGGCGTGAACCTGGATTTCGGTGCCCTCCTGTCCATCGGCGTGGACGCGGCGGCAGGCGGCTTGTTCGAATCGGATCTGCTCACCTCGGACATTCCCCTGCTCGGGCAGTCCCTGACGGATCTGTTCGGTCTGCACGTACAGCTCACTGACGTGCAGGCGCAGATCGTCGCCGCCCTGGCCACGATCCCCGCCGTGACCGTGCGCTTCGTCAAGGATGGCGAGAACTACCGGGTCGAGTTCCAGGACGGTGATCTGGACGAGTTGAACGATGCGCTCACGGACGGCGTGCTCGGCGACTGGTTCGGTGAGACGCCCCTGCGCTTCGTGCAGGTGGATACGGACGACGACGACGTGCTCGACGCGGGCATCGTGGTGGTCGATCTCGACCTGCAGCTGGACCTGCTCGATCTCGAACTGCCCCTCGATTTTGATCTGGCGGCCCTGGGCGAGCTGCCGACGCCCTTCGAGGAGTTTGCGGACTTCCTCGACAGCTTCCTGGCCGTGGGCGTGGGCGGCACGCTCACCCTAGGGGCCGACATCAGTCTCGACGGCACCATAGGCCTGGACCTGTCGGATCTGGCCGGGGTCGGCCCGCGCGTGCTCCTGAGCGATGACTTCGGCGCTGGCGTCAACCTCGGCGCCACGGGGGAGGGCCTCGAATTCACGGCGGCCCTGGAGACCCCCCTCGGCGAGTTCGGCCTGTTCGTGCGCGACGGCAGCGCGACGATCGAATCGGTGAACGCTGGCGAGCCCGCCTTCGGCGTACTGGTCGACACGGCCGGGGCGACGGCTGCCTTGAGCGAGGTGGACGTCGACGGCGAGGACGGCGACGCGGTGGCAGATCTCTACGTGGTGGAGGACGTCGGCTTCACCCTGGTCACGCCGAATCTCATCTTCACCGCCGCCTTACCCCTGTACTTCCCCACCGAGGCCTTGCCCGTCGGCGGGTACACGGACGATTTCCAGGTAGACAATGTCCTGACCTTCACCGGGGCACTGGATACCAGCGTCACGGACGGGATCAGCCTGTCCGTGGCCGAGTTCGATGCGCCGGACCTGGCGGCCAGCATCAGCATCATCGGCCTGGTCAACGATCCGACCTTCATCGTCGACTCCATCGACGGCTTGTTCGAAGGTCTGCAGGATCTGCTCGGCAGCGGTCTCGCGGTAGACGTGCCGGTGGTGGGGGATGGCTTCGAGGCGGCCTCGGGCTTCATCGGCGATCTGCGCGACGCGGTGCTTGCACCGCTGCAGGACGCGCTTGCCGACGCGGGCAACCCGAGCACGATCGAGCTGTTGCAGCAGGTGCTCTTCGACTCCCTGGGGCAGCTGGTCACCCTGCGCACGGAGTTCAGTGTCCCGGCCTTCGCGGCCGAGCTCGGGGCCTTCATCGGCCTCGCCGAGGGCGAGAGCTTCGACGTCTTGAACGACGACCACTGGAGCGCGCTGGACGCCCTGGTGGACGACGCGGACGTGAGCCGTGACACGGCCGGCGAGATCGATGTACTGGAGGCCATCGCCACCGCCCTCGACGACTTCCTCACCGACCAGGTGCTCGATCCCTTCGTCGTCGACGACGAGGATCTCGACGGCGACATCCAGCGCCTGCTGGTGAACGTGAACGCGGCCAGCCAGATCGGGGTACTGGTGACCGATCGCGAGATCCAGCTGAACCTCAGCCTGGCGGACGTGATCGCCACCTTCGAGATCCCCCTGGACTTCCAAGCCGCTATTCCGGGCTTTGCCTTCGAGGTGGATGGCGGCATCGAGGTGGTCATGGACTACCTCCTCGATCTCGGCATCGGTTTCTACGCCGACCCGGTGGTGGTGAGTGCGGACGGGGTCGAATTCGGCGACTCCTACCTGTACCTCGACATCCTCGGCGACGAGGCGCAGTTCAACGTCAGTGCCTCCCTGCCCGATGACTTCTCCGCCAGCGCCGTGATCGGCATCCTCGAGGCGACGCTGGAGGAGATCGTCGATACGGATGGCGCCAGCCGTATCGAGGGCACCATCGCCCTCGACATCTCGGACCAGGATCCCCTGGTCGCCGACAACTTCGAAGACGGCCGCCTGATCATCCTGTCCCTGACCGGTGATCAGGTGTCCGAGATCGGCCTCGCCACGGCGCGGGTGATCCGAGCTGAGCTGGACTTGCTGGCTGACGCAGACTTCAGCGCCGCCATCGGCTTCGGCGGCGGTTCCCAGTTCCCTGAGATCGAGGCGGAGATCCGCTACTTCCAGGAGTTCTCGGGCAGCTTCACCGTGGGGGTGGGCTTCCGGGCCGAGCCGTCGAGCCCCTCGATCCTGATCAGCAATGCCGCCCTGGATCTGGGCACCTTCATCAGCGAGTTCATGGCGCCGGTGCTGGAGGTGATCCAGGACATCACCGACCCCATCGCGCCCCTGATCGAACTGGCCAATACGCCGCTGCCGGTACTGTCGGACCTGTCCGGGGAAGACGTGACCTTCCTCGACATCGTCGCCGTGGGCGAGGACGGCGCGCGCTTCGCGGCCTTCGTCGAGCAGATCGCCTTCGTCATCGAGCTGATCGACTCCATCCCGACCAACACGGACACCGTGATGATCCCGCTGCCGAACGTGGTGTTCGGTAACACGGGTATCGACCTAGGGGAGGTGTTCGGTGAGGAGTTCGACGGGCTGGAGTTCGTCGACCTCAGCGCAGATCTGGTCGGCGACGACGCTGATACGGACGGCATCGACATGGATGCCTTCTCCGGCGCCGACAGCTTCGATTCACGCCTTGATCAGTCCGGCGCCGGTATGGCGACGAGCAATTTCTCGCGCACCCTGACCACAGGCAGCGGCAGCCTGGAGATCCCCCTGCTCACCGATCCGGGCACGGTCTTCCAGCTGATCCTGGGGAACTTCGATTACCTGGCGTCCAACCCCGTCGACCTGTTCATCTACAACCTGCCGAGCTTCGAGCTCGGCGCCGAGTTCGGCGCCAGCTTCCCGATCTTCCCGGGCCTCAACGCGTTCCTCGGCGGTGGCGTCGCCATCGGTATCGACTTCGCCTTCGGCTTCGATACGACCGGCATCATCGAGTTCCTGGAGACCGATGATGTCGCCGACATCTTCAACGGGTTCTTCATCGTCGACGACCCGACGCCGGGCGACGGTGACGATCCCGACGAGGCCTACATCACCGCCGGTATCGAGGCGGGAGCGTCGCTGGGTATCGGTGGCCTGGTGGAAGTGGGCGTCGTTGGTGGGGTAGAGGCGACGATCGGCTTCGATCTGGCCGATCCCAACGACGATGGCCGCATGCGCATCGACGAGATCGGTGAGCGCTTCCTCCTCGGACCCCAGTGCATCTTCGACATCGGCGGTACCGTCGATGTGGGGCTTGCCGCGTTCCTGTGGGTAGGCATCGATGTTCCCCTCATCGGCGAGGTCACGATCTTCTCCGATGAGTTCGAACTGTTCAGTGCGACCATCGCCGACTTCTCCATCGAGTGTCCGCCGGTGGAGCCGCCGGTGCTCGTCGACCAGTCCAACGTCGAGCAGGTGATCCTCGCCAACGGCGAGACCGGGGCGCGCCTGATGGACGACCCCGTCGCGCCGGATGCCGCCGGGGCCCTCGCCACGGGCGGCACCCTCACCCTGAACATGGGCGATCGCGCCGGCGACCGACGCAACGTCAACACGGACGGTGGCGACGAGCGCTTCGAGATAACCCAGGTGGAGTCCGAGGACGGCATCGTCACGCGGGTGAAGTACCTCGGCTTCGAGGAGGAGTACCTCAACGTCGGCACCATCGTGGTCAACGCCGGTGATGGCGACGATGACATCGTGGTCAAGGCTCTGGAGGGCAGTGGTCTCACCGTGGTGGCGAACGGTGGCGAGGGCAATGACTACATCACCGTGAGCGGCGGCGCCACGCTGATCGCAGACGGTGGCGCGGGCAACGATACGATCATCGCAAGCTCCGGTGACGATCAGCTCGACGGCGGTAGCGGGAACGACTACATCCAGGCCGCCGACGGCAACGACTTCATTCGTGGCGGTGCCGGGTCTGACACGATCCACGGCGACGCCGGCGACGACATCATCTACGGCGACGACGAGGCCGCCGTCGACGCCGCCGACACGGGCACGGTCGCCCGCGAAGCCGGCGATGTGATCTTCGGCTGGGACGGTGACGATGAGATCTACGGCTCACGCTTCGACGACACGCTGGCCGGCGGCGCCGGCGACGACCTCGTGTTCGGCGCCGCCGGCGACGACGCCATCAGCTGGTACGACGACGCCTACGAATGGCCCGAAGGCTTCATCGGCGTACGCGGCCAGGGCGGTGGCGACGATGTCATCGAAGGCGGTGAGGGTGACGATCGCCTGATCCTCCTCGGCGCTAACGACGGCGTTGGGCAAAGCATCGATGCGATGGTCGACAACGCGCTGCGGGCCGGTTCCGTGGGCATCGACTGGGGCGATCGCGGCGAGATCACCTTCGACGACATCGAACTGCTCGACCTCACGGCCAGCACGGGTGGTGATACGATCACCTTCGGCGACCTGCGCGCCAGCGACCTCATGCAGGTGGACGTCGGCATGGGTGGGGAGCGGCGCTTTGAGGAGCGCACGGTCACGGACGAGAACGGCGAGTCCTTCGTCACCATCGTGCCCGTGGGCGACAACGACGGTGCCGCCGACACGCTGGTGCTCCAGGGCGGTGCTAACGACCGCGATTTCTTCGAGGTCTTCACCGAGAACGAGTTCTGGCAGATCGATCGCTACGACCGCGACCTGGTGCCGGACGGCGAACCGGAGAACGCGGACGCAGCCCTGATCACGTCCTTCACCCTGAACCAGTCGAGCGCTACCGAGGACGGCGATCGCCTGGTGATCCAGGCCTTCGACAGCGTGTCCGACGATGACCTGGTGGACGATTTCCTCGACGGTCGAGGCGTGACCAACCAGCTCGCCCTGCTCACCCTGGAGGCCGGGGCGGGCAACGATACGGTATTCGGCTCGCGCTACGGCGACACGCTGAGCGCCGGCGCCGGTGATGATGTGATCTCCGGCGGCCGCGGCGTCGACAGCTTCCAGGACGGCGGCGGCACGGACACGCTGTTCGAAACCGTGGGCCAGGATGGCGAGCCCATCGACTTCTTCATCTCGGACCAGAGCCTGATCATCGGCCTGTACGACGACGCCCGGGCGGGCACGACGCAGACCTTCGAGGATCAGTGGGGTAACACGGTCACGACCTCCGCCGCCTTCGACGGCGAGGCGGAGATCGAATCCCTGCTGGATGAGAACGGCCAGGCCGTGTTCGAGATCGTTACCCTCACGGGGGTCGGCACGGATGCCTTCCGCAGCGCGAACACCTTCGTGGTGCAGGACTTCACCGGTGAGGAGTTGATCCTCGATGGCTTCGAGGGTAGCGATACCTACCTGATCGGTTTGTCCGCACCTGAGGTCTCCGTTCGCTCGGGCGAGTTCTACGACACGCTCTTTACCGTGGACGACACGGGACTTGCCGGCAACGATACCCTGGTGGTCTCGGGCAGCCCCGGCGACGACCTGTTCCACTTCCTGACCGAGGGCAACGACGGCCTCGTCCGGCGCCTCGACGGCGACGGGCTGTTCGAGGCCTTTGCCTCCTTCAACGTCGATGAGCTGGTCGACGACCTCCTCGATCAGTCGGAGACGCCGCAAGAGGACGACGGGGTTCGCGACACGGGGTCTTTGCTGCCGGGCCGCGTCTTCGACGACGAGGTCAACACCCAGACGATCAGCTACATCACCAGCGACGGCAACATCATCGCCGACATCAGCTTCCGCGGCGGCGACGGCGACGACGTGTTCGTCTTCGACGATACGGCGCGCAGCCTCGAGGTTTACGGCGATGAGGGCGATGACAGCTTCTTCGTCGGCAACGTGCTGGAACAGGTGATCGAGACCCAGGACGACGGGTCGCTGTTGCCCGTGGTCACGGCGATCACCGACGGTGTCGGTTTTGGGGCGCGCCTGTTCGGCGGTGCCGGTGATGACTACTTCGAGGTCAATCGCAACGTTGCCGAGCTGTGGCTCTACGGTGAGGACGGCGACGACATCTTCTTCCTCAAGGCCCACCTCACCTATACGCCCTTCGACGAGACCAGTTCGGAAGACGTGGATGCCCTGGAGGCTGCGCTGCTGGATGCGGGCCTCATCGATGCCAACACCGACGTCACCGTGGGCAACGTGGAGGAGTTCTTCCTCCTCGCCCAGCAGCTGCTGATCGACAACGACGTAGCGTTCGAGGACGACCCTCAGGACTACGACGACATCGCCGAAGCGCTCGGTAACTTCCTGCGCCAGAGCACACGGGAGAGCGTCGAGGGTCAGGATCAGGTCAACCTGACCTCACGCGCCGGCGAGAACGATCAGGTCAGTTACGTGCGCAACGCGCCCGTCTACATCTTTGGTGGCGAAGGCTTCGATTCGGTGGTGATCGCCGGCACGGCGATCGCGGACGAGTTCTACGTCTTCACGGAGATCGATCCGGCCACCTCGGAACTGGTCCAGCGGATCTATGGCGCGGGCTTGGTGGTGGAGGAGATCGTGGGCGTCGAGCAGCTGGTGCTGATCACCGGCGGCGGCGACGATGTGGTGTTCGTCTACGGCAGCCTGCCGGGGCAGAACATCATTATCAACACGGGCAGCGGCGACGACACGGTCGAGGTGGGTGGCGATCTAGGCTTCGGCACCTTCATCATCCCCGAGCGTGGCTCGGATGTGATCGCCGATCAGGCCACGACGGTGGTCGACTCGGTCGAGTTCACCTACACCCGCTGGAACGCCTACGATTTCTTTCAGCGTGGGTTCTTTAGCCTCTTCTACGACGTTCCCCAGCGCGTCAGCGCCGAGTCTGGCAGCCGTACCGTCGAGGTATGGGGCAGCGACATCTCGGTGACGCGCACCAGCGAGACGGACATCGTCACCGGCGAGGCCTTCGAAGACTTGGTCGATCAGTTCATCCTCGACCTGATCGACGATCTGCAGGCGAACGACACCAACCCCGACGATGACGATCTCGTGGTGGACGGCGAGTTCGTCAACTGGTGGTGGCACACGAGCATTCCCCAGAGTGGGTTGGAACTGCCGCAGCTCTCCTTCACCGAGCAGTTCGACTTCCCGGATGAACCCGTGGACAGCGAGGACATCAATTCCTCCGCGCAGTCTCTCGGCTTGTTCTCCGCCGTGGTGCTGACGATCGTCGACGACGGCTCCGGCGTCGACGAGGACGGCAACCCGGTGCCCATCGATGCCGGTGGCCTCACCGAGACGGTGGAGTTCAGCCTGACGGAGTTCGAGACATTCATCGCCAGTGAATGGGAGGATCCGAGCACGGGCGACCCCTTCAGCGACGAGATCGGACGTAACGCGGATCTAGGGGTTTCCGATACGGTAGGCGTGTACGACGGATTCTTCCCCTACACGTTCGTGTCGGACTGGATCTTCGGCTTCTGGTTGTTCGGTTTCGGCGAGTTGCGCGCCGACATCTCGGACTTCGAACGGCTCGAGAGCATCGACCTGGAAGCCGGCGACTCGAGCTCCATTCGCACGGTGATCGGCACGGTCACGGTGGCCGAGGAGACCGATACCTTCGTCGCGCCCGAGACGCGAGCCCTCGATTCCTTCTCCGGCAACCTCGAGCTGGTCGGTGCCATCGGCGACGACACGCTCATCATCAACAACCAGTTCGGTTCCGACTTCCCCAATGGCACGCTGATCGAGTACCGCGATGAGGACACGCCGGCGGAGGACGATCCGGACGGCGTGCAGCTCACAGGCTTCGGGATCGATGGAGCCGCCCAAGTGGTGTTCGAAGGCTTCAACACCATCAACTTCAATTTCTCCGATGCGAGCGATGTGCTCACCATCGACTATACGGAGCCGGGCACCACCCTGGTGCTGAACCTGGCCGGTGGCGATGACAGCGTACAGGTGAATGCCAACGCCGCAGATCTGACCATCGTCGGCGACGCGGATGGGCTGGTCACGCGCCGCATCTGGGACGACCTCAATGGCGATGGGGTGGTCCAGGAGGACACGGAGATCACGATCGTTCGGGAAGAGGATCAGTCCGAGAATCCCGATCCCCAGGGCAGCGATCGGGTCACCGTGGGAAACGGCGACGGATCGCTGGAGGATATCCTCGGCCCGGTGGTGTTCCTGGGCGACGGGGGCAGCGATGAGGCCGGCACCGACACGCTGGTGCTGCGTGGTGATGGTCGCACGGACTCGCTGGCGCCGACCATCGATCTGCTGACCTTCTCCATCGACGGCGTGTCCTTCGACGGCGGTTCCATCGACGGACTCGACGGCAGTACCGATGACGACGTGTTGATCGCCTACGACGATCTCGAGACCCTTCGCGTCGATCTGGGCAGCGGCGCCGATGACGTGCTCGTCGCCGGCGTGGAAGCGGTGCTGCAGCTCAACACCGGCGCGGGCGATGATCAGATCATCGTCTCGTCCGACCGGGAGCTTCGCGCGGGCAACCTGTCCGCCATCGCTTTCGATGTGACCATCGACGCTGGTACGGGCACGAACACCCTCATCGTCGATGATTCGTCTGACAGCACGGGCGACGTCGTGACCATCGACGAGGATGAGATCAGCGGTGCGTCCGTTGGACTCATCACCTACCTGGCTGACCAGAACGCCGGCAGCTACGCAGGAGGTCTCGCCTTCTACGCCGGCACGGGAAGCGATGAGATCTCCGTGACGGGCCTGCGGGCCCAGGACCTGACCCGAATCTTCGCCAACGATGGCAACGACCTGGTGGTGGTGGAGGCCAGCGTCAGCCAGGGCATCCTCGAGGTGTTCGGGGAAGGCGGCGCCGATACGCTCGACGCGCAGGCGAGCAGCCTCGGCGTGGCTCTCATCGGCGGGCGCGGAGACGACACGATCATCGGCTCTTCGGGCACGGACCTGCTGGTGGGCGGTGCGGCGCTCATCGTTCGAGACGGCAGCTTCCGCCTCACACGCGTCGATGCTGAGGTGCTCGAGGATGGGGACGACCGCGTCGAAGGGCGCGACGGCGCCGACGTCCTCGTGGGTGGGACCGGCGCGGATGAACTGTTCGGTGAGGTGGGGGCCGACACGCTCGTCGGTGACCTGGCCTCGATCCTCTGGTCCGCGATCGACCAGACGGTGATCGAAGTGGATAGCCGAGGTGGCGACGACACAGCCGGTGCGGGCGATACGCTCAGCGGCGGTATTGGCGGCGATCTGCTCCTCGGCGGCATCGGCGAGGACAGTCTGAGCGGCGACGATGGCGCCGATGTGCTCGTGGGTGACCATGCCCTGTACCTGGCGGAAGCGGCGGTGCTGGTGCGCCTGACGTCGGTCTCCACAGGCACTGGGGCAAGGGATGAACTCATCGGTGGCGTGGGTAAGGACATTCTGGTCGGTGGCGCCGGCGGCGACCAGCTCGAAGGCGATGAGGGCGCCGACGTGTTGTTCGGCGACAGCGCCGCCATCGTCGGCGATGACGGCAGCGCCGCCGCCAACGACTTGATCGCGATCGATGCCGCCATAGGGGGCAATGACGTCCTCACGGGCGGCGGCGGGGCCGACTTCCTGGTGGGCGGTGCCGGCGCCGACGACCTCACGGGCGGCGGTGGCGATGACCTGCTCCTTGGCGATGCGGGCAGCATCGAGCGTGCGCAAGACGGCACGGTCCAGCGCATCTTTACGACGGATGCGGCCATCGGCGGTGATGACACGCTCGCGGGAGACGAGGGGCGTGACGTCCTGCTAGGCGGCGCCGGTGCCGACGAGCTGTCTGGCGATGCCGG
>JBCBZW010000030.1 GCA_039815145.1 Pseudomonadota bacterium | reverse complement strand
CTTGCGCGAGTAGAAGAAGTCGCGGGCTTGCATGTACTCGTCACGATCGCGGTTGCGACTGTCAGCGGACCGCACGTCGACCTCGGCATCGATTCGCCCGGCCGACGGCGCCTCGCGATCGAATACCACCTCGGCGCTGAAGGTCTCGAAGCGTCCCGTGAAGGGCGCGCCTTGCTGAAGGCCGATGAAGCGCAGCTCGCTGCCCTCGGCATCGAGGGCGTAGGTCACGGCCTCCGACCACGCGGCGGGCGATGCGCACAGGGCGAGAACCGTTAGCCCCTTGAGGAGGAACATACAAGGAGCCGAGCGACTCAAGCGTTTGAAGCACAAAACGTCATGACCTCAACTTGATGAAGGGAAGCATGCTGAGCAGCACGTTGTCCCGACGAACCCAGTGGTGAAACCCCGCGGCGAGCAGATGCGCCCCTAAGAGCAGGAACAACGCGTAGGCGAGCAGGCGATGGGTCCACTCGAACACCACCTCGAGCGTCTCGCTCGGGGGCACCAGGTCCGGCAGAGTGAACAGACCGAAGTAGCTCACGCTGAACGCGGCGGCGGAAGAGTAGCACCACCCCGCGATCGGCATGGCTAGGGTGACCACGTAGAGCGCCACGTGCGCGCCCCGGGCGAGCAAGCGTTCTCGCGCGGACATGCTCGAGGGCAGTGCCGGCGGCGGCGTGATCGATCGCCAGGCAAGACGCAGCGCCGAGGCGATGAACACGGTCATCCCCAAGGACTTATGAAGTGCGTACGCGGAGAACTTATCGGGCCCAAGATCCATGGCCATCATCTGGTAGGCCAGGGGGATCTGCAGCAAGATCAGCGCGGCCACACCCCAATGGAATAGGCGGGAGATAGCATGAAATTTCGATCGCGGTTCGACCTCGTGGCCGCTCATTCGGGTGTCCTCCTCACACGGGCAGCCCGACAGGGCGGGGCCACGAGCGCCGCAGTGTACACAAGCACCACGGCAAGGCTCGCCCGTCGTGGTACGAGCGTCTGCGCGCTCGCGCTGTTCGCGCTCGCAGGTTGCGTCGGCACGGTGGACGAAAGCCCCGCGCCCGGGGAACCCCCGACGGGAGCCGCCCGAGCGACCCCCGCCAGCGGTGCGCAGCACTACCGCGTGGTCCCCGGCGAGTCGGATGTGGAGATCCACGTCTTTCGCGACGGGCGTTTGGCGCGCCTGGGCCACAACCACGTGATCGCTTCCACCGCGATCGAAGGGGATCTGTGGCTGGCGGATCGCCCCGACGAGTCGGTGGTAGAACTCGTCATCGATAAGGTCTCGCTGGTCGTGGACGACCCGGCGCGCCGGGAAGCGGCCGGGGAGGCGTTCGCCACCGAGCCCACGGCCGAGGCGATCGCCGGCACGCAGGAAAACATGCTCGGCGCCGACCTCCTCGACGCCGCCAACTTCCCGGCCGTGACCGTGAGCACGATCGATGTGGAGGGCGAGTGGCCGAACCTCACGCTGCACGCTCAGGTCGTTGTGGGCGACATCCCTCGGCCCGTGAGCTTCCCACTCCTGGTGCGCGAGGACGGGGACCGCCTGGTCGCGCAAGGCCAGATCACCGTTTCCCATGAGCAGCTAGGCCTGCAGCCCTTCAGCGTAATGCTTGGCGCGCTACGCGTTCGCGAAGAGCTGCAAATGTACTATTCGATCGTCGCCGCGCCGGCCGGTGGATGATCATCGAATCCAGCGCGTGCGCACCGCCGAATATCCGGATGGTGATGGTAGGCAAAGTCATCGAAATGCTCGCCTGCCAGCTACCTCGCTCCCTAGCTGTCCGTACAACTACCTAGCCGGGTGCAATCAACCACGTGCGTTTGCTTATACGTTTGTTCGCAAGCGCCCAGACTGCTAATCTTTGCGCCCCCAACTGACCCCTGATTTCGAAGAACGCATGGCCAAGAAGAACTCCCGCCGCCAGCAGTCGCTGGTGGGCGACGAAGCCTACAACCTCGAACGTTTGACGGCTTACCGTTACGCGATACTTTACAAACTGATGAGCCGTTACTCGGCGAACTTCCTGAGCGATCGATTTAACCTGAGCATGGCCGAGTGGCGCATCCTCGGGCAGCTCGCCTACAACGGCAGCAGCACGGTGGCAGAACTCGCCCAGCGCACGCTCACCGACAAGGCGCAGATCTCCCGCTCGGTGCAAGCGCTCGCCGATCGTGGCCTGGTGCTGCGAGAGGCCCACGAGTCGGATGCCCGTCGGGTGGTGCTCACCCTCTCCAAGCGCGGCGTCGACCACGTAAAGAAGGTGTATCCCCACCGAGACGGCTTCAACGACGAGTTGATGGCCCAGCTGTCGCAGCAGGAGCGCAAGAGCTTGAACAGCGCGATCGACAAGCTGCGACGCTACCTGGAGCACGAGCTCGGCGACGAGCAGTAGTCCCGCCCCCAGCCGCTCCAACGCTCCATCAGCACACACTGCAGGCCGCGCCTCAGCGCGGCCTGTTCAATGCTGGTAACCCCGCGGCGCTCCGGCTACCCTCGCGGCACTACCCTGGGTAACCGCGAGCGCTCACCGACATGGCCCGTTCTCCCCGCCACTTCGACTACCAACACGATGGCCTGACCATGGATGCGCTGCTGGTGGCGCCCGACGGCGTCGAGCAGTCACGCCCCGCTGTGCTGATCGCCCACGCGTGGGGCGGGCGCAGTGACTTCGAGGAGGAGCGCGCCCAAGCCATCGCTGCCTTGGGCTACGTGGGCATCGCAATCGATGTCTACGGCAAGGGTGTACGCGGCAGCAACGCGGACGAGAACACCGCCCTGATGCAACCCCTGCTCGACAACCGACAGCGGCTGCAAGCGCGTTTGCAGGCGGCGCTGGCGGCCGCCCGTGAGCAGGCAGAGGTGGACGGCACCCGCGTCGCGGCAATCGGCTACTGCTTCGGGGGCTTGTGCGTGCTCGATCTCGCGCGCTCTGGCACCGACGTGGCCGGCGTGGTCAGTCTCCACGGCCTGTTTCACCCCCCGGAGCAGTACGGGTTACCGCCGCAGATCACCGCCAAGGTCCTGGTGCTCCACGGCTACGACGACCCCATGGCACCACCGGAAGCCATGGTCGGGCTGGCCGGCGAACTGACCCAGGCGAAGGCGGATTGGCAGATCCACGCCTACGGGCACACGCTGCACAGCTTCAGCAAACCCGGCGCCAACGATCCGGGCGCTGGTATCGCCTACAGCGAAGACGCCGAGCGCCGCTCCTGGATCGCGGTCCAGTCCTTCCTGGCGGAGCTGTTCCCGTGAGTCAGTACCGGTCCGAATTTCTACAGGCCCTGGACGCCCGCGGCCTGATCCACCAGCTGAGCGATCCGGCAGCGCTGGACGACGCCCTCGCCAAACCGGGCGAACGGGTGATCAGTGCCTACATCGGCTTCGACTGCACGGCGCCGAGCCTGCATGCCGGCAGCCTGGTGCAGATCATGCTGCTGCGCTGGTTGCAGCGCTGTGGCCACCGGCCGATCGTGCTGATGGGTGGCGGCACCACCCGCGTCGGTGATCCCTCGGGCAAGGATGAGGCACGCAAGTTGCTCACCGAGGAGCAGATCGAGGCCAACCTGGCGGGCATCCGCGAGGTGTTCGCCCGCTACCTGACCTTCGGCGACGGCCCCACCGACGCCGTGATGGTGAACAACGCGGACTGGCTCCTCGATCTCAACTACATCGACTTCCTGCGCGACTACGGACGCCACTTCTCCGTCAACCGCATGCTGACCATGGACTCGGTGAAGCTGCGTTTGGCGCGGGAGGAGAGCTCGCTCTCCTTCCTCGAATTCAATTACATGATTCTGCAAGCTTACGACTTCGCCGAGCTGAGCCGTCGCTACGACGTGTCCCTGCAGATGGGCGGCTCCGATCAATGGGGCAACATCGTCACCGGGATCGACCTCGGCCGCCGCGTACAGGGCGCCCAGCTCTTCGCCCTCACCACGCCACTGCTCACCACCTCCTCCGGCGCCAAGATGGGCAAGACGGCGAGCGGCGCCGTGTGGCTGAACCCCCAGATGCTCTCGCCCTACGAGTTCTGGCAGTACTGGCGGAACACGGAAGACGCCGACGTCGGGCGCTTCCTGCGCCTGTTCACGGAACTGCCGATCGAGGAGATCGACCAGTTGAGCGCCCTCGAAGGTGCGCAGATCAACGAAGCGAAGAAGCGTCTGGCCACGGAGATCACCACCCTCGCTCACGGCGCGGAATCGGCGCAGCAGGCGGCGGAAACGGCGGCCCAGGCCTTCGAGCAGGGCGCGGCAGCGCAGGGCCTGCCCACGATCGAGGTGGCGCTGGCCCAGTTGCAGGGCGAGGGTATGGGCATCCTCGACGCCCTACGCCAGGCGGGTCTCGCAGGATCGAACAGCGAGGCACGACGCTTGGTCACCGGCAATGCCATCAAGGTCAACGATGAGCCGATCACCGATCCCAAGGCGCGCCTGGATGCGACTCGCCTGGATGGCGACGGGGTGATCAAGCTGAGCGCGGGCCGCAAGCGTCATGCGCTGCTGAAGCCGAACTAACACGACCGCCACACGGAGGTGGCATCGATGCGACCGAGATTCCTCGCCCCCCTTTTCGGTGCTGCCCTGTGCCTCCTGAACGGGGGCGTTTCGGTGGCGATTGCCGCTGAGCCTGTCGCCGACACGCTACTGCTCAATGGGCGCATCTACACGGTGGATGGATCCCAGCCCTGGGTGGAGGCGCTCGCGATCGATGCCGGGGTCATCGTCTTCGCCGGCACTACGGCGCAGGCGCGTCGTTTCCAGGGTGAGGGTACACGGGTGATCGACCTCGATGGCGCGATGGCGCTGCCGGGCCTGCACGACAGCCACCTGCATCCCCTCGAGGCATTTCACGGCGCTTGGACCTGCTTCCTACCCGGGGGGCATCCACCCGAGTCCTACATCCCTCGCCTGCAAGACTGCGCGACGCGTCAGATCGGTACTGACTGGGTGCTTGGCTTCGGCCACAGCATCACCAACATGCTGCGAGCACAGGCCGAGGGGGGCCGCGCCCCGGTGGAGATTCTCGACGAGGCGATCCCCGACCGCCCCGCCGCGATGCTCGAGGGCACCTCCCACTCCGTGTGGGCCAACAGCCTCGCCCTCGCTGCCGCCGGCTTCGATGCCGAGTCGGCGGATCCACCAGGGGGCGTCATCCTGCGCGATCCGCAGTCCGGCGAACCGACGGGCTTGCTCCTCGACGGCGCCGGGGAGATCGTGATGGACTTGGCCTTCGCGCCCTCGCCGGCTATGCAGGCACTCAACGAACGCGCCGTGCGCGACAGTCTGGTCGCGATGAATCGCAACGGCATTACGAGCTTCGCCGACGCCCGCGCCCACTGGCGCCGCGGCTACCTAGAGGCCTACCGCACAGTCGCCGACGGCGGGGACCTCACGGCGCGGGCCCTCCTCGGCCTATGGGCTTACCCCTACCTAAATGACGACGAGCAGATCGCCGCACTACGCTCGCTCTACGACGCGTCCGTCCACCCGCGCCTGCGCTTCACACAGATCAAAGCCTACGCAGACGGCGAAGTCTCCCACACCAGCGCTGCCCTTCTCGCCCCCTATCGAAACTATCAGCTCGCCTCGCCAAGGGGCTTGAACTACTTCGATCGTGCGCGCCTCACGCGCTACATCACGGAGCTCGAACCGATTGGCTTCGATTTCCACATCCACACGATCGGTGACCGGGGCGTGCGCGAGGCCTTGGATGCCATCGCCAGCGCACGCCAGGCCAACGGCGACCTGGGTCGACGCCATCGCCTGACCCACCTGGAGATCGTCGCCCCGGCGGACATCCCTCGCTTCGTCGCCCTGGACGTGGTGGCCGACGTGCAGATGTCCTCATCCTTCGTCCTGCCGCCGGAGACACGTTTCTACCGTCCTTATCTGGGTGCGCGTCGCGCGATGGAGCGGGTGCTGCGCCTGCGCGACCTGTGGGAGTCGGGGGCTCGGGTAGTGTTGAGTAGCGACTACGACGTGGGCGCCCTGTCGCCCTTCGTGGGCATGCAGAACTCCCTCACGCGGGGCGATCAGAGCCTGCCTACGCTGGATGCCGCGATTCGCGCTTACACCATCAACGCGGCCTACCTCATGCAGCAGGAGGACCGCCTCGGCAGCTTGGAGGTGGGTAAGCTTGCCGACCTGGTGGTTATCGATCAGCAGCTCTTCGACATCGCGCCCGAGCAAATTGGCGCGACGCGGGTCACCCTCACCATGGTCGGCGGCGATGTCGTTTTCCAACGCTGATCCGCCCTTCGCTCACCAGGGCCTTTGTCTTCAGCTCGAACGGCTCGACGAGACCTGACATCCATGCGCATACGCTTTCGTCTTCGCTACGCAGCGATCGCCTTGGCCCTGATGCCCGGCCTGCTCCTCATGGCCGTCCTGTGGATGGCGGGCGGCCTGCAACCGCCGAAGACCTTCGAGGCAGCGGTAACGCAAGTCGACGCGCTGACGCCGACAACGCCCCACGACACGCAAACGCTGCGACTGCTGATCTGGAACGTCGCTTGGGGCTACGGTGAGGGCTCGGCCGGTGCGGGACCGAAGAAGCCGAAGGAGCACTTCGAGCAGACGATGGCGGCGATGGCGGCCGTCGTGCGCGAGGCGAGCGCGGACATCGTGCTGCTGCAGGAAATCGACTTCGACGCTACGCGCAGCTATCACCAGAATCAGGCCCGCGCGATCGCCGAGGCCGCCGGCCTGCCCTACGTGGCCGAGGCGGTGAGCTGGCGTGCCAACTGGGTGCCTTTCCCCTACTGGCCACCCGCCGATCACTTCGGCCGCATGTCCTCGGGCGGCGCCATCCTGAGTCGCTTCCCCCTGAGCGATCATCGGGTAGAGCTACTGCCAAAGCCCGAGAGCAACGCACCGCACTACAACCTGTTCTACCTCTTTCGCTACGCGCAGGAGGTGAAGGCGGCGACGCCCCTCGGCGAAGTGCAACTGCTCAACCTGCACCTGGAGGCCTTCGACGGCGTCAACCGGGTGCGCCAAGCATGGATGTTGGCCGAGCGCCTGCGCGGGCAGGTGCCGGCGCTCACGGTGCTGGCGGGAGACTTCAATGCGCTACCGCCGGAAGCGCCCGTGCAGGCCGGCTTCGTCGACCAGCCGACGGCGAACTTCCTCGGCGATGAGACCTTGCTGATGCTGCGCAGTATCGGGGAGATACGCGACGTGGTGTCCGCGCGCGACTACCGTCGCAACCCGAGCGCCCACTACACCTTCCCGTCCACCGAACCCTCGCGCACGCTCGACCACGCCCTGGTCGGCACGGGCTTCGAGGTACGCGAGGCGCGCGTGTACCACGAGGCTGGGGAACTCAGCGATCACCTGCCGCTGCTGGTCACCCTGGCGCTGACCTCGTCACGCTGAGCGCGTGGGGCGAAAGCGTAGGGACAGGCAGCTAAGGCCACCGTCCACCTTCTCGAATTCGCCCATGCCTAAGGTGATGATCGGCAACGCCATGGCATCACGAAGTCGCGCCAGCGTACGCGGGAAGCCCTCGGCCACCAGCAGGGTCTCATTCACCCACAGGGTGTTGGCGGCGTAGGTCTCCTCCTCCGGCACGATCACCTGCGTAAACAACGCGAAGGCCGGTTGGCCGGCGAGGGCCTCGGTGATGAGCAGGTGGCCGTGCTCGAGGTAGCTCACGCTGCTCTTGAGGTGAAGGCCGTCCGCGAGGGGGACCGTGCTGGCCGCGTAGCCCCAACGGGCGAGGATCGCGCCGAGTTGTCGCGCGCCCTCCGCGTTGGTGCGCTCGGAGAGGCCCACGTAGTAGTGATCGCCCACCATCATCACATCGCCCGCGTCCAGCGTGCCCGGGGCTTCGATCGCGAACACCTCATCGAAGTAGCCTTCGATCGCTGGCCGATTCAGGGCCGCCTCGTCGCGACGGGACGGCGCGCCCGGCCGGGTGATCACCGCGCCTCGCGGCGTGAGCAGGGCGGTGTCCTCGACGAAGGGGCCGTCGGGGAAGTCCGCCGCGGGCTCCAGGCGGTGCACCTCCATCGCACAGCGCGTCAGGGCCTCCACATAGGCCTGATGCTGACGCGCCGCCAAGGCCGGGTCGGGCACCCCCAGGGGGGAGCTCGTGGTCAGGGCCTGGGTGAGGTTGGCGGCGGGCGGGCGGACGATGGCGTGGGTGAACATGGGGCGATCAACTTCGAGTGAGTACGCCGCGCAGCCTAACCCACCGTGGCGCTCGAACGAGAGCCTCCAGCCCCGGTACTATCCTTAGTTCCCGGCGATACGAGGAAGCGCGGATGAACGACAGCGAGGTGGAACGGCGACTCGCCGACCTGGAAAGCCGCCAGGCCTTCCAGGAGGACGCTCAAAACACCCTGAGCGATGTCCTCGCCCAGCAGGCGCGCGACATCGCCGCCCTGCGCCAGCAGATCGAGCACCTCAACACCCGCCTGCGCGAAGCCCTGCAAGACGCGGCGTCACCTCAGCGCGAGGACGACGCGCCGCCCCCGCACTACTAGTGGTCTCAGTGGGGGGGCGCCTCACGCCAGCGCGCGACGCTCAGTCGATACACGCAGTGCTCGCGCAGATGGCTGCCGGGCGGTAGCGCCGGATGCTCGAAGGTCGTCTCGTCGCGGATCATGCCGAGGCGCTCCATCACCGCCTGCGATCGCTGGTTGCCCAAGGAGGTCCACGCCAGGATCTCGCCCAGGGCGAGTTCCTCGAAGCCGAAGCGCAGCGCCGCCTGGGCGGCTTCGGTGGCGAACCCTTGCCTCCAATGGCTCTCCAGCAGGCGCCAACCGATCTCAATGCAGGGATCGTAGGGCGTACGGTGCCGAGGCGGTGTGATGCCGACGAACCCGATCAGCTCGCCTGTATCCAGTCTTTCGGTGGCCCAAAGGCCCCAACCCCGCTCGGCGATACCCTCGTATAGGCGCTGCCACATGGCCTCGCACTGCACGGGCGTGAGGGTGGAGGGGTAGTGCGCCATGACCTTGGGACTCTCGCCCATGGCGATCAGCACCGCCAGGTCCTCCTCACGCCATTGGCGCATGAGCAGCCGTGGCGTGCGCAGCACGATCGGCGTCGCACTCATCTTCGTGTCCCCTCCGCTAATGCTCGATGGCATAGTAGCCGGCGTAGTCGCGCCTGAGGAGTCCGCACCGATGAGCACATCAGCGATCAGCCCCAAGACCGTTGCCGCCGGTCTCGAAGACACCTGGTCACCGCGAGTGGTCGCGGCCTTCGACGAGCACTACGTGAAGGTGGCGCGCCTGCACGGCACCTTCACCTGGCATTGCCACGAGGACGAGGACGAACTGTTCTACGTGCTCAGCGGCCAGCTGAAGATCGAGCTGGAGGACGAGACGGTGGTGCTCAACCCGGGCGATCTCTACGTGGTGCCGCGCGGGGTGATGCACAACCCGATCGCCGAAGAGGAATGCCAGGTGATGCTGATCGAGCGCAAGTCGACCCTGCACACGGGCGATAAGGTGACCTCGCAAACCCGCTCCGTCGAAGAGCAGCTGCGGTAGCCCTCAGGTATCGTCCTCCATCAGGGGCGCCATCGGCGTGAGGCAGTGCGATGGCCCCGTGCCCCAGCCCGTAGCGCCGTCGAGATAGGCCTGGCGCTCGCCCACCTCCCGCATGTGGGCCACGAATTCGAGGAAGAACTCCCGATCCCAGAGCAGGCGGGCCGAGAACACATCGTTGGTCACGGCCTGCTCCTCGTCGCCGAACGCCGCGGCGAGCGCATCGTTCGAGCGCTGGCCGCGCTCGGCAAGCCCGTTGAGCACCTGTTCATCGCCGAGTCGCTTCGAGGCGTCGGCCAACACGGCCCGACCATGCAGCTGCGTGATCATGATGTGGGCCTGCGCCTCCAAGCGCTGACCGAAACGAAAACACGCATAGTCCAGCTGCGGGGATTCGGCCACGCGACAGGCGCGGATGGAGTCCGCGCCTGATAGCAAGTCACTCGCAGCAAATCCAAAGGACGCCATAGAACGCATCGGGAAGCTCAACCCCGCCGCCCCCATTACCCGCTCCGCCAGCAAAACGCGATCGAGGTAGTAGTCGCGGAAGTTGGGTGCCTGCGATGCGCGCTCCATCGCCTCGACGACGCAAGGTACGTCCTCGCGCGCCGCGCAGCTGGCGCCGATGAGCGCCCAGCTAAGGCCGTTGTCGCCATCGAACTCAGCGAGGCGACGCTCCACATCAGGGAGATCGCAACCGGCGATTGAAGGATGCTGACGGCAGAGGTTCAGGAGCGACGAGAGGTACATCGGGTTAGTGGCGTCCACGGCGAGGGCGGCATTCAAGCGCGCGACTCTCTCGCCGATGGGCATCAAGTCGAGATTGCTACCCAGCCCACCGCCCGCGGCCACGTAGAGGGCCTCCGGGTCCGTGCTGCCCTCGAGCTGGGCGGGCCAGCGATCGACCTCACCCATCAGCGAATCCTGCGCCGCCAACATGAACGATAAGCTGCGCCCCATCATGTCGCTCAAGCGCGCCTGGATACCCTTCGCGCGGGCGCAGTCAGCGTCTTCCTGTTGCTGGGGAGCTTCCGCTGGCTGCACGGGCGCAGGGGAAGAGGTCGCTTGCGCATCGTCGGACGTCATCACCGTGGGCGGCACCGATAGCCCCGCGCCCACGGAACCCCCGAACCAACCGACGAGTCCCAGCAGCAATAGCAGCAACACCACCATCAGTAGCACGAGGGTTCGCAAATCAGTTCCTTCGCCAGGCTCAGCAGGTCGCTTAGCTTACGCACCGCGGCCATCCCTTTCGACGCGCTGCCGCCGAGCGGCGCACGCCCAGGGTAGCGTCGGCTGGGAAGCTCATAAGTCGGGCCGCCAGCCCTGTGCTTCCAGCGACGTGAGATCGAGGCGCGTGAAGCCATCTGTAGCCGCAGCTACAGGTGGCTTTGCGCAACGCTGAGATCGCGCCGCTGGTGCGCAGGCATAGTGGGCGGACTTGTGGAGAGCTTCCCTAGTGGACTTGACCCTGCCTGAGGCGTCACGCTACGCCCAACGGCCATCACGATCGCTACGGACACGGAGAGGCTGCTTGAGCGCTCGAGGCACAACGCGATGCACCCGCGGCTGGAAGACGGTCACCGCTGCGCTATGGACCCTCTTCCTGGCCTGCGCCGGCGCGGTCGCTGACGAGGCGCCCGATTGGCGCTGGCAGGGCGTGGAACGGGTCATCGCCTTCGGCGATGTGCACGGCGATTACGACGCCCTGCACACCCTGCTCACCTTCGCCGAGATCATCGACGGCGACGATAGGTGGATCGGCGGACAGACCCACCTGGTGAGCCTCGGTGACCTGCTCGATCGCGGTCCCGAGTCGCGGCGAGTGATGGACCTGCTCATCAAGCTCGAGGGCGAGGCCGAGGCCGCGGGCGGGCGCGTGCACGTGGTGATCGGCAATCACGAGCAGATGAACCTGACCGGCGACCTGCGCTACGTCGCCGAGGAGGAGTACTCCGCCTTCGCAGGCCCGCGGGACGACGCCCTGCGCGAAGCGGCCCTGCAGCGCACCCGCGGCGCCAAGCGCGACGAGGCCGTGATCCGCGAGCGCCCACCAGGCTTCTTCGCCCACCGCGAAGCCTTCTCGCCCAAGGGCCGCTACGGCCGCTGGCTCCTCGGCAAGCCGATCATTGCCGTTATCAACGATACCGCCTTCGTGCACGGCGGCCTGTACCCCCAGGCCCTCTCTTCGCCCGCCGCCGAGTGGGTACCGGCGCTCAACGCGACGCTGCGCGAAGCGACGGCCCTACGCGCCGAAAAATCACTACAGCGCGCCGACCTGCTCGACCGCAACGTCGTCGACCTCGGCACACCTGATGGATTGGCTAGCCTGCCGCCTTCGGCGAAGTCGCTGCGCGAGTCGCTGCAGCGGGTCGCCAACGCGGGGCTCTTCAGCGGTCGAGGCCCCCTGTGGTATCGCGGCAATGCCGCCTGCCACCCGGCGCTGGAGAAGGCTCCCCTGGCGCGGGCGCTCGCGCACCTAGGGGCGCAACGGGTCGCCATCGGCCACACCCCTCAGGCGGATCACAGGATTCGCTCACGCCTCGACGGACGCGTCCTGCTGCTCGACACCGGCATGCTCAACCGGTACTACGGCGGCCAACCCCGAGCGCTGCTGTTGGAGCAAGGCCAGGCACCGCGCGTGCTCTCCCCGGACGGCGAACAGGACACTGTCCTCGCCGAAGCACCGGCCATCTTCGGCGGCAAGGACGCCGACCGCCTCCAGCGACTCTTCGAGAGTGGACACCTGGCGATCGAAGGGGGCACCGGGGCAAACACCCTGCAGTTGGATGACGCCCAAGCCGAGGTCGAGGTACTCAGCGTGGGCAACCGTGCGCGCCGGCGCATGATCGCCGCCCAACGCATCGACCAGCGTCTCGGCCTCGGCTTCGTGCCCTTGGTGACCGAACGCGGCGAGGGGCGCGAGGGCGTCCTCATACGTCTGAACGAAGGCACTTGGCTGAGCGAACCCGAACGCAAGCGAACCAAGCGCAACGTGCCCAACTACTGCGGCGCGGGCCATCCCTTCGCCCTGGTTCGCCTGTTCGACGCGCTGATCGGCCACCCACGGCGGGCCGAGGAAATCGCTTACTCGAGGCCCGGGTACTCGATCCGCTTGACCGGGCATGACGATGCCTTCACCGCTGGCGCCAACGAGGTCGCCGCGCCGGACATGCCCGCCGAGGTCGCCATCGCGTTGCTCGAGCAAATGGATGAGGCGTTCCAAGAGCAGACCCTCAGCGCCCTGCTGAACAAACCCCAACTGCGCGCCCTGGAGGCTCGCCGCAGCGCCCTCCTCGGCCACTACCGAGGTCGATGAGCCATGCGCCGCCTGAACCGCACCGCCGGCCCCATCTTCCTCATCACCTGCTACTACACGGCGCTGCTGTCGCTCGTATGGGCGGTCACCCACCGTCCTGACTGGGCGCCCTGGCTGCCCTTCGGGGGACTGGACGCCCTGGCGGCGAGCGGCGCCAACTCCTTCGAGGTGGTCACCTCGAACGTCGCCTCCGGCCTCGCCCGCGGCTTCGACGCCGTGCGCCTGGCGGTGGCGATCGCCGGCGCCACCCTGGTCATGTTGCCCGTCTCGTGGGTGTACCTCATGACCACCAAACCTAAGAAGCTGGATCAGTCCTTCCTGTTCACCATCGTGATGCTGCCCATCGTGGTGGCCGGCACGGCGATGATCGTGGCCAACAGCCTGGCGCTCGCCTTCAGCCTAGCAGGAATATTCGCTGCTGTACGCTTTCGCTTCACGCTGGAAGACCCGGTGCACTCGCTATACATCTTCCTCGCTATCGTGGTGGGGCTGGGCGCGGGCGTGGCGGCGCTAGGCGTTGGGCTGGTCACGTCCATCGCCTTCGTCTACGTGGCCCTCGGCCTTTGGATCACCGAGTACGGCTCGGACCCCTCGTCGCGATTGCAGAACTTCCTCTCCGGCCGTGACGCCCGCGACGAGGAGCTGTAGTGGCCTGTAACAGCTGAATCCGGACCGTTGAGCAAGCCCTTGATTCACGATATGCGCGTTGCGCCTCCTCCGAATAGTGCAGGCTATTCGTCGTCAGCGCGCCTTCATCTCGCAAATCAATGACTCACTCAACGGCCCGGATTCAGCTATTACAGACCACCAGGGCCATGCGCACGGCGCTAGCCCTGCTCGCCGGCCTCTCGATGATCGCCGCCGCTTGCGCCCGTCCAACCGCCCCCGAGGGCGCCGGCGAGGTACAGGTGCGCTTGGGCGCCAAGGCGCCGCTGCAATGGACGTTGCCCGACGGCCTGCGCGAGATCTCGGGCCTCGCCCTCGATGCCCAGCAGCGCTTGTTCGCCATCGACGACGAACAGGCGGTGGTGTACGAGATCGACTACGAGGACGGCGGCATCCGCCGACGCTTCGCCGTCGGCAACCCCGTCCTGCGCGGCGACTTCGAAGGCCTGGCCGCGGTGGGCGAAACGCTCTACGCGCTCACCAGCGACGGCGTCCTGCTGCGCTTTGCACCGGTCGAGGACGGCGCCACCACCGTCGGCGCCCGCCGCGATACCGGCCTCGGCAAGCGCTGCGAATTCGAGGGCCTCGCCTACGATCGGCAGGGCGACGCCCTGCTCCTGGCCTGCAAGCGCGTGCTGGAACGGGGCCGAAAACGGGAGGTACGCCTCTACCGCTGGTCCCTGGCGGGCGACGATCTCACCTCCTCCAGCATCGACGAGGATATACTCGCCGCCGCCGTGGGCACCGAGGACTTCCAACCCTCGGCGGTGGCCATCGACCGGCGCGATGGCAGCCTCTGGTTGCTGGCCGCCCGCCAGCAAGCCGTGGCCCGGCTCGCCGTGGACGCATCGGGAAGGCTCACCCTGCTCGAAGCGCAACCGTTACCTTTCGCCTCCCTGCACCGTCAAAGTGAGGGACTCGCACTCGCTGAGGATGGACTGGTCATGATCGCCGACGAGGGCGGAAAGCAACGGGGCCGACTGGCGCGCTATGGCCGACGCTAAACAGCACCTCATTCTGGTCCATGGCCGCGGCCGCAAGCCCCCCCGGGAGGAACTCGAACCGCTCTGGCAGCAAGCCCTGCGACGGGGCATCGAGCGCGATCATCCCAAGCAGCTGGCCAAGCTCGACACCGTCACCACGAGCTTCGTGTACTACGGCGACCTGCTTCAGCCCGTGCTCGATGGCCTAGGACGCAAGTGCGACGCGCAGCTCGATCTCGCCGACCTGCAAACCGCCCTGGCCGAATTGGCGGCCCTCGACAACACCAAGCAATTCCGCAGTCAGTACTACTACCGAATGAAGCGGCGCTCCGGGAAGAGCAAGCTGCTCGCCAACCTAACCGCGCCGTTTGCGAATACGCTGCGGGCCGAAGACCCCTTCATCGGCAAGCTGGCGCCGGAGCTGCTCGCCTACCGCCGCAACCAGACCTTCGCCACGGAGATTCGCGAGCGCCTGCTCGCCGTGCTGCGCCCAGCGCTGGAGAACGGCGAAGACACGCTGTTGCTGGCCCACTGCATGGGCAGCGTGGTCGCCTTCGAGTCCCTGTGGCTACTCTCCCACCGCGACCCCGCCCCCCAGCACAAGCTGAAGGTGCTGCTGACGGTGGGCTCGCCGTTGGCGAGCGACGCCGTGCGCAAGGGCATGCTGGGTGCCACCCGCAAGGTGGAGGAGCGCTACCCCCGCAACGTCACCCATTGGTTCAACGTGGCCGCCGAAGACGACTACGTGTGCCACGACATGACCGTAGCCAACGATTTCGAACCCATGATCGCCAACCGTTACATCAGCCGTCTCGAAGATTTCGGCGTGTTCAACCTGGCGCGGCGCTACGGGCGCCCCAACCCGCACAACGCCCTCGGCTACCTGATCCACCCGCGCACCGCCTCCCTGGTGGCGGACTGGCTGAAGGGCGCTACTCGCGGCAGCGCCGTTTGATCTTGCGCTCGAGCTGGCCCGGATCCAACAAGACCTGGGTGTAGAAGTCGTCGACGAACTTGTCCGCCGTCATGCGGGAAGCCCTGGACAGCTCGAAGAGCTCCGCCGCCCGCGCCACCTCCTCCATGAGCAAGTCCCGTGCGGCCACGTACTGATCGACCGCCTCGTCCAGGTAGCGCTCATCGCGGCAATATCCCCGGTAGAGCCGTTGGCGAACGCTGCGAATCCCTAAGCTGCGGCGCGGCTTCGCCTCGGGCTTGTTGACCAGCCCGGACATATCGAAATCGTAAGGTATGGGCAGGTAGCGATTGTCGCGCTGCAAGGCGATGGCGTTGTGACAGCACTCCTCGCCCGGCTCTCCGGCCACGATCGAGTAATCGGTGTTACCGATCAGGAACTGAAACAGATCCACCCGCGCGGTCACCTCCGGGTCGAGCTGCGGCTTGGGGATCTGGTCCACCTCGGCCACGGGCCACCCGAGGCGGGCTGCCAGGCGCCGCTTGTGCTCGATCACGAAGGCGACGTGCTCGTGCTCGCGTCCCGAGCGTGCATCCACGTAGGTCACGTGCAGGGGTCGGACCAGGAAACTCACCTCCGTGAGGCGGTTCAGCATGCGATAGGCGAGGTATTCGAGGGCCACGTGGGCTCGGGCATTGCGGCTGCGCTTGCCCATGCTGACGCAGTGGGTCACGAGCTTCAGCTTGTTCTGGCGCGCGAAGACCGTGTCGGCGACCTCGCCCTTGGGCAGATCCAAGCGCAGGGGTGGGAAGTCGCAGAGCTGGCGCCGGCTGTGCCCGCGCGGGCGGAGCTTGGCGTCGAGCTGGATGGGTGCACCCGCGGCGTTTTCGAAGCTGAGCGTGGCGGGGTGGTCGCGCGGCGCCTCCGTGTTCAGTTCCAACGCACGCAGATCGACCGTGAGCGTCAGCGCTAGCGGGTCGTCACTGAGAAACAGGGGGTCTGGCGAGCTGTCCTGCCCCAAGGCGGGAACGAACGCCAACAGCGCCGCGACGGCGCCGATCCAGCGCGCGTGACCGTCAGCGCGGATACAGACGCTCCCGCGGCGCGCGCCCTTCACAGCAGTCTCCCTTCGTCGAACGAACCGAATCAGAATCCTAGAATGCCGCAAGCCGGCAGGTCCCGCGACCGGCATGAGGTAGACCGACGGGCGTGCGAGGCGCGCGCGCCATCACTCCACCACGCGCGTGTCCGCCCCGCCCCGCGGCAGCAGCGCCCCCAGGGAGAACTTGTGGCGGTAGTAACGCTCCCGCCACAAGGGGTGCACCCGATCGAGCAGTAGCGCCTCCTGGGCACCCAAGGGATAGAACGCCTCACGCCGGTGTCGCGCGAGGTCGAGGACCGACAGTTCCCGCGCCAGCTGCGCCTCCAGCAAAGCCAGCGCCTGCGCGTAGGACACCACATCCGCGAGGGCGCTGAAGGCCTCGGTGGGGGTGTGCCTGCCGATCGCCTCGCGCGCCACCAGCAGCTCCGTGTAGCGGGCCACACCCTCCTGCCACAGCTGGAAGTCGAGGTAACGGTGGTCCGCCGCGGAGAGCGTCGCGCGCAGGTGCGCGCGGGCCTCGATCACTCCCTTGGCCACCTCCGCCGGCGCCGCGGCGGCGGCCGCCTCCAAGGCCGCTGCGACATCCGACCGATAGCGCGCGACAGCCTCACCTACCTCTTCATCCTCATAGGCGAAGGGGAAGTTGAGTTGCCACATCCCGGTGGTGTCACCTCCGTCCAGGTCCAGCGACGCCACGGCGGAATAATAGTCTTCGCGCGTGTATTGCCATTGGTGGAAGTGCTCGTGGAGAAGGGTCAGCACCCACAAGGTCGACGACTTGCCAGTGCGCTCTGCCGTCCCCACCACCACGGTGTTCACGCCCCCCACGGCGGGGAAGGTGGCGAGCAGCTCCGGGGAGAAGCGACCGGTGGCGGATCGGTGCAACACGTCGCTCTCGAGCACGGGGTCGTAGCCCAGGGACTGGAACGCATCCTTGGGCGGCGCCGGGTGGCGGAGGAGGAACTCATCCTCCTCGGTCACCAGCAAGACGGCGAAGGGCACCGTGTCCCAGGCCGGCCACAGATCGGGTAGGGACCGCGCCAGCGCGTAGGCCTCGGCCAGGCGCACGCGATCCACTTCGCGCAGGACCGGCGTCGAGGCTGTTGCCGGCGCCGCAATGGCGACGCCTAGGCAAAGCCACAGCGCCCACAGGCTCAAGACTGCTGTCCGCACGCATCTCCCCCATCCGAATACCTGCCGACTCTGATGTCACGACACCATGAGAGGTTGCGACCGATCGTCGCGCCGACGCACCGCTGCTAGTGTCCTGTCACGTTGGATCGTTGAAGAATTCGCACGGGGCTTTTCGTTCCTGAGGGCGGCGCGACGACGAGCGTGGCAGGCCCCACGGGAGGAGGCGCAACGTGCTCAGGGGCAAAAAGCACCCGCGTATTCTTCAACGATCTAGCGTGACAGGTCACTAGAATGGGCGCACAAGCCCCACGGACGGCGAGAGGACGTTATGACAGAAGGTGGCTGGATACGGCGGGGCGCCGGCGAGCGCGAGTGCATCGAAGCCTTCTTCTACGGCAAGGCCTACGCGCCCCATCGCCACGACACCTACACCATCGCCCTCACCACCCACGGCGTGCAGAGTTTCAATTACCGCGGTGCCCTTCGCCACTCCTCCCCGGGCGGCATCGTCGTGCTGCACCCAGATGAACTGCACGACGGCCAGGCCGGCACGGACGAGGGCTTCGGCTACCGATCGATCTGTATCGCGCCCACCGACCTGCAGCGCGTGCTCGGCGGCCGAGCCCTGCCCTTCGTGCCCGATGGGGTAAGCACCGATGGGCGTCTGCAAGCGGTGGTGGAGATGCTCCTGGGGGACCTGGACCATCCCCTCGAGGCGGCCGAGTACGATGACATGCTCTACGACCTCGCCCGCCGCATGGCGCACCTCGACGACAACGCAGCCTGCGCAGGGGGTCCGCTCGAGAGCGCCGACCTACGCGCCGTCGAGTGCGCTCGGGACTACATCGACGCCCACCTGCTCGAGGGCTTCGACCTCGCCACCCTGGAGCAGGTGACCGACCAGAGCCGCTGGCAGCTCTCGCGCGACTTTCGCGCCCTCCTCGGCACCAGCCCCTACCGCTACCTCGTGATGCGTCGCCTGGACCTGGCCCGTCAGGGGCTGCTCGAAGGCCGACGCCTCGTCGACATCGCCCACGCTTGCGGCTTCGCCGACCAGAGCCACTTCACCCGCCATTTCAAGAAGACCTACGGCCAGGCCCCGAAACGCTGGCTGACCTCGGTGCACGCCACGCCCTAGGTCGCGCGCTGCACGATCGTTCAATCCTGATCGGTGCCTCCCAGCGCAGACTGACCCGATGACAAGCAGCAGACCTTCTCTTACGCCGCGTCAGCTGGCGCTGATCGAGTTCACTGGCATCGTGCTCATCGGCCATCTGGTCAAGGCCATCCTCGACCAGCTCATCTGGCGCTACTCGGGCCCCATCGCCCTGGCCCTGACCTTGAGCGTGTTCGTGCCCTACCTGCGCTGGCGCGGGGCCAGCCTGGCGGACCTCGGGCTGGTCGCCCTGACCAAGCGCAAGCAATGGCTGTTGCTGCTGCCGCAGACACTGCTCGCCTTCATTCTGATACCGGCCTCGGGCGCAGGCATCGCCTTCGCCGGCGAGTCGCTCGGCTTCGCCTTCATGGCGGGGGACCCCACGGGGCCACAGATGCGCTTCGGCGATCTCCAGGGCAATACGGCGCTCTACCTCAGCTGGATCCCCATCCTGTGGTTCGCGGGCCCCGCGGAGGAGCTCTATTTTCGCGGCATCATGATCTACCAGCTGGGCAAGGGGCTCGGCACCTCACGGGTGGCGACGGCGCTCACCGTGTTCGTGCCCGCCCTCGTGTTCGGGGTGGGTCACCTGTACTACCAGGGCCCGCGGGGGCTGATCACCACAGGCGTCATCGGGCTCACGCTCGGCGTTCTCTACCTCGCCTACCGGCGCAACCTATGGCCGCTGATGATCGCCCACGCAGCGTTCAACACCTTGACCTTCACGGCGATGTACAAGAACTGGGACGTGTAGCGGACGGTGCAGCGGGCCCACGTCCCTTACCGTCGCTACACGAGCAGCACGAGACCGACGACGGCCCCGGTCAAGCCCGTCGCCAGGCTGCCGCCCACGATGCTCTTGATGCCCAATTCGATGATCTCCACCCGCCGCTCGGGCACCAGGCTCGCGAGGCCCCCGATCGTGATTCCAAGGCTCCCCAGGTTGGCGAAGCCGCAGAGCGCGTAGGTGAGGATCAGTCGGCTGCGCTCCGAGAGGTCCGTATCGCTGAGGGCGGCCAGATCCAGGTAGGCCAGGAACTCGTTGAGCACGACCTTCTTGCCGAGCAGCGACCCGCCCGTGAGCGCCTCCTCCCAGGGCAAGCCGATCGCCAGGGCCAGCGGCGCCATCAGCACGCCGAGCACTCGCTCCAGGCTGATCGGCGCGCCAGCGACATCCGGCAGCAACCCGAGGGCATTGTTGATCAGCGCCGCGCTCGCCACGAAGACGAACAGCATGGACACCACGCCGATGTACAGCTGCACACCGCTCTGGGTGCCCACGGTGAGCGCGTCGATGCTGCTCGCCGCCTCGAAGGGCTCCTCCGCCGAGGCCGGTGTGGCGGGGCCCTCGAGGGGCACCATGAGGTAGGCGATCATGATCGCCGCCGGCATGCTGATCAGCGAGGCCGTGAGCAGATGCCCCGGCGCGTCGGGGATGACCGGGGCCAGCACCGTCGAGTACAGGGCGAACATGGTGCCGGCGATCGTCGCCATGCCGGCACACATCACCGCGAACAACTCACCGCGGCTCAAATGCGCCAGGTAGCCGCGCACGAAGAGTGGCGCCTCGATCATCCCAACGAACACGTTAGCCGCCGTCGCCACCCCGACAGCGCCACCGACGCCCAAGGTACGCTCCAGGGCCCAGCCGAAGGCCTGCACGATCGCGGGCAGCACCCGCCAGTAGGACAGGAGCGCCGTCCACGCGCTGATGAACAGCAGGATGGGCATGATGCGAAAGGCGAGCACGAGGCTCGACCCCACCTCAGTCTCCTCGAAGGGCAGCGGCGCACCGCCCAGATAGCCGAAGACGAACGATGCCCCCACCTCGCTCGCCCCCTGCAGGGCCAGCACGCCGCCAGCGACGAACCCGAACACGCCCGCGCTCGCGGGAAACTTGAGGAACAACAGGGCCAGGGCGAAATGCAGCGCCATGGCCGCCACCGGCAAACGCCAGCGAATGGCGCCACGGGACTCACTGATGGCGACGGCAAACGCCAACAGCGCGACGATGCCTACGACACTGTGCAGGAAACTACCCACCTGACCGCTACTCCTGCACCAAGTACTGCAAGCGCCGCTGGCGCTCCACCTGTAACACCAAACCCGCGCCCGGCGGCTGGCTCGCCAACTCCCGTCGCAGATCGTCGAGGTTGTCCACCACCCGACCGTTGACCGAGTAGATGATATCGCCGGATTGCAGGGCGGTCTGCTCGGGCGTGGCGCTCGGCAGCAGGGCTCCCACCACCACCCCGATCGGTCGCCGGGTCGGCGGCAGGAAGGCGCCCGTGTCCTCATCGAGGGTCACCGCGAAGATCGACAGGCGCTCGATGCGCTGCTCATCGACGGATACCCCACCCCCGCCGAGGCTCATCTCCCGGTCAGGCCGCTCGATCACGGGCACCAGCAACTCCACCGTGCCGCCGTTGCGCAGTACCGTCAGGCGCACGCTGCCGCCGATGGGCTTGAGGTAGACGTTGACGTCGAACTGGCGCGCGTTCTCCATCACCTTGCCGTCGAGGGCGACCACCACGTCGCCAGGCAGCAAGCCCGCCTTAGCGGCCGGGCCGCCCGGGAACGCGTCTTCGATGACCACGCCGTAGGTGCGATCCAAGCCGAGCCCCCGGGCCAGAGCCGGCGAGATAGTCAGCGTGTCGGCGGCGATGGTGCCGCGACGCATGCGCCCGTCCTCACGGATCCGCGCATAGATGGTCTTGACGATGTTCGACGGCGCGGCGAAGCCGATCCCTTCGCTACCGCCGGATTGGCTGAATATGGAGGTGTTGATGCCCGCCACGCGGCCCTGCAGGTCGACGAGGGGGCCGCCGCTGTTACCCGGATTGATGGCGGCGTCGGTCTGCAGGTAGACCATGGGCGCGTCGGGGGAGAGCTGGCGCCCCACGGCACTGATCAACCCCATGGAGACGGAGTTCTGCAGACCGCGCGGACTACCGAACGCGAACACTAGCTGACCGGGTCGCAGATCATCCGAATCGGCGAAGGGCAGGTAGGGTAGTCCCTCGCCCTGCACCTTGAGCACCGCGAGATCCGTCTCCCGATCCACCCCCACCACGGTGGCGGGCAGCAGCGACGAGGGCGGCCGCACGATGGAACGGCCATCCTGATCCCTGGGCCGGTTCGTCATTGCCACTTCGATGATCTCGCCGTTCTCGATCACGTGGTAGTTGGTGACGATGTAGCCACTCGGATCCACCAGCACCCCGGAACCGGACCCACGCTGGGGCACCAGCACCGCGCTGCCACGCCCCGGCACCACGCGGTAGCCCGAGACGAGGATCTGCACCACCGCCGGAGCCACCTGCTCGGAGAGTTCGGTAATCGAATCGTTCAGCCGCCCCAGCATGCGCTGAGCTGCTACGGGCGGTGCGACGGTGACGATGACCGCGGTCAGCAGGACGAATACCAGGGCGCGATGGGCGGGCATGGGACGGATTCCTAGGCAGGCGATAGGCGAAAGCTCCCGACGGCCTCCAGGCCCTCGAGATCGGTGGCGACGACGCGGATATCCAGCGCCTCGAAGCGCTCCGGGGCGATCCCTGAGAAGCGCGCAGCCGCGGCGTCGAAGCGCAGCCAGCGTGGCAGGCGCTCACTCCCCGCAACGCGGGCACTGAGGGTGATGACGTCGCCGGGGTCCTGGTCCGTGAAGGTGTCCTGGGCCAATTCGAAGGCGAAGCGGCTGGACGGGGCCACGGCATGGTCCGGTATCGCCCGCGCCAGCACGGGCGCCACGTTGGGTGCGTTCTGACGGGTCATGCGCCCGAACTCGCGACCGACGATCACCGACAGGCCCAGCCACACGAAGCCGAGCCCCAGGTTCATCAGCACGAAGGCGCGCACGCCGAAGTCGAACCAGGTCACCCCCGCGTAGATCACCCCCGCCTGCAACAGATCGCCGAAGCGCCAGAAGAAGCTGTCGATGGCGGTCTTGCCCTCGTACTTCACCTCGCGGGCCGTGGGCAGGTAGAGCGCGTGGCGCACCGTGTTCATGAGCGAGTAGTCGACGCCGTTCTCCACCACCTTGGTGAGGCGGATCAGGGAGAAGATCGGAATGAACAGGATCAGGCTGTAGCTCAGCACCACCAGCACGGGCAGGATCAGGAGCGCCCGGCGCAGTCCGATCGCCTTGAGCAAGCGCGACACCACGAAGAGCTGCAGCAGGAGCCCCAAGGCGTTGAAGGCGAAGGAGAAGCTGCCGTAGAAGGCGCCCACATACTGCTCCACGCTCAGCTGCGTGAGCCCCGCCTGTACCATCTCCCGGGCGCGCTCCTCCACCACCTGGGCCAGGATGAACTCGCCCGAGGAGTTGATCCAGTTGAGCATCACCGTAAACAGGGCCAGCAGACGCAGGTACTGATCGCCCCACACCACCGCGAAGCCGCCGAACAGGCTCTCCCCCTTCGGTTTCATGTACTCGCATTCGATGCAGCGCGAGTCCTCCGGCGCCAGGTAACGCGCCGGGCGGTAGAGCAACGTACTGAGAATGCAAAGCACCGAGGCGATAATCATCAGGCCGTAGGGGCCCATGGCGAGGGAGGTGAAGGCGTACTGGCTAAACCAGGACCCGGCGAGGGCGCCGATGGAGGACGCAGCAACGGCGATCGGGAAGACGCGCTGGCCGCTCTTCACGTTGTAGATGTCCGTGGCGTAGGCCCAGAACTGAGCGATCACCATCACTCCGAACAGCCCCACCCACACGTAGTAGAGCATCGCCACGGAGCCGCCCGCCAAGCCCACCGCGAAGAGGCAGGCGAGCATGGTCAGAAAGAACGCATTCACCCAGTAAACTAATTCGGTACGATTCGTATGGCGGAACACCACACCGTAGAGCGGCACCAGGAAGATCAGCACCAGGGCGACAAGTCCCGTCGCCACGCTCTTGCCCACGGCGCCAGACTCCGAGAGGATCAGGGCCTCGCGCAGGGTCTTGAAGATGTAGTACGCCGTGAGCAGCAGAAAGGCGTTCAGGGCCAGCACCACGATGCCCTGCCCCTCGCCCGGTCGAATCGGGGCGAACAGGCGCAGCACGCGCTCGACACGGGAAAAGCGATTGCTCATCGCCAGCCCGTCACCACAATCCCAGGAGCACTCGCATGAACGAACGTGTTCGCCGGCTGGCGACGCACCTCGGCGCCTGCGCAGCGTCGGCGCTGCTGCTGGCCTCGCCGGCCAGCGCGGCCGCTACGACCGAGCCCAAGGATGCTCGCCTCGTCGCCTACGCGGGCTGGATCGAGGAGATGAAGGGCGCAGAGCGCGGACCCTTCGAGCGCATTCGATGGTTTTGCGAAGACGGCGCGGTGCTGCCGCCCCGCCCCTACGCCTGCCGCGAGCACGGGGGTGGACGCCAGCATGGGCAGTGGAGCGAGCGCACCCGCGAAATCCGTGACGCAGGCATCTTGATTGCCAACTTCCTGGTGGAGATCGAGCCGACGGCCGCGCGATACCGCGACCGCCTCGGCAGTGTATTGGAGAGCGTGCTCGTCGAGCAATTTCTGATCGCCGTCGACGATGGCTGGATCCTGCGACGCGCGCGCTTCTACCGCGGTGCCTTCCAGGCCGAGCAGGAAGAGCAGGCGGCGCAGACCTTGCTGCTGGGATTGATGGGTGAGGGTGAGCACCGCTTCGCCGTGTTGCTCGACGCCGCCCGAGTGTTACCGCGAACGGGGCGAGACGGGGCGGTAGGCGAGATTCGCCAGCTCGCCACCCAGATCAACAACCGCGACGATGGCTTTCGCCCCCTGCGCAACAAGATCCACGGGCGCTTGGGTGACGACGATGCCGAGCGCGTACGCGCCTACGCAGCGCACCAACCCGCCTCGGCGCAGACCCTCGCCGACCTCGAGCGCCTGGCCACGCTGATCGATGAGGCGACCAACAGCGCACGCGGCGTCGAGCGCCTCACCGCCCTCGCCACCGCGCGGGGCGATAGCACTCTGAGCGCACAACTGCACGCCGCCAGTGGCGAGCTCGACGAGCGATCCGCTGCCGAGCGCATCGACGTGCTGGCCAAGCACCTACAGAACTTGCGAACGCGTTGGCCGTCGCTCGAACCGATCGATCGCCTGCGCACCCTGGACGCCATGCTGGTGTTGGAGAACCTCCTCGGCAATAGCCTGCGCACGTTCCTCCAGGATCCGGCCCACAGCCGCCGCGCGCGCCTGAGCGCCATCGCCAGCCTGAGCCGCGCCCTGCAGGCGCTCGGCCTGCTCACACGAACGGAATTCGACGCAGTCACGCAGGCCCTGGCGGCCCTCTCCACGCCCAGCGTCACCCTCGGCACCTATCGAAACCATCTGCAAACCCTCGAGCTCGTCCCCACCTGGGGGAGCCAGCGCCTCGAGCTGTACTACGGCCCCACGGTGGCGCGCTTCGCGGCCGTCGAGCCGCTCGCCCGTGAGTTCGTCCCCGATCGCCTGCGGGCGAGCCCCGTGCTGCAGTACTCGGCCCTGCTCGAACCCCTGGCCCGTGACGCGCAGCTGGCGAGCGGTGTGGAACACGTGGTGTTCGGCGCCGTCGCCGCGAGCGGCCTGCGCAGCCTGAACCCCGGCGTCGCCCGGGGTGTGCTGAAGGCAGCGGAGGAGCTCGAAGGCACGGAGGAGGACACGCGAGGCTGGATCGTCACCGTGCCCGAGACCCTGGCAGAGCTGCCGCCGGTGGCTGGCATCCTGACCGAGCGCGAGGGCAACCAGCTCTCCCACGTGCAGCTGCTGGCGCGCAATCTGGGCATTCCGAACATCGTCGTGGGCGAGGAGTGGTTGAGCGCGCTGGAGCGCCGCAAGGACCAGCCGATCGTGCTGGCGGGGAGCCCGCGCGGCACCGTGCTGATCGATGATGACGCCGAGCGCTACGCGCACTTGTTTCGCGATGAGGGATCGGACTCACCTAGCGGTGGCATTCGTATCGTCGTCGACGTCGATCGCCTGGATCTGCAAACCGCTACGCCCCTGCCAGTCGGGAGCCTCGACGGCGACGACTCCGGTGTTCGCGTCGGCCCCAAGGCGGCCCAGCTAGGGCGCCTGAGTCAGCGCTTCGAGGGCCGTGTCTCCCCCGCCCTCGCCCTGCCCTTCGGCAGCTTTCGCCAGCTCCTCGACCGCCCCTTCGGCGACAGCGGCCTCAGCGCCTTCGAGTGGCTGCGCGCGCGCTACGCGGAGCTCGACACCTACCCTGCGGGTCCGCAGCGCCTTCGCTACCGGAATCAGTTCCTCGGCGAGATGCGCGCGTGGCTGCAGACGGTGGAGCTGGACCCCGCCTTCGTCGAGTCCCTGCGCGAAGCGATGACACGCCATTTCGGCCCGGACGGCACCTACGGCGTGTTCGTGCGCAGCGACACCAACGTGGAGGACCTCCCGGGCTTTACCGGCGCCGGGCTCAACCTCACGGTGCCGAACGTCGTTGGCTTCGACGCCATCCTGGCCGCGATCCGCCGGGTCTGGGCGTCGCCCTTCAGCGAGCGCGCCTTCGGCTGGCGCCAGGCGCTGATGGACAAACCGGAGCACGTCTACGCCGCCGTGCTGCTGCACCAAAGCGTCAACGCCGACGTGTCCGGGGTGCTCGTCACCACAGATATCGAGCGCGATCAGCCAGGCACCCTCACCGTCGTGCTCAACGAGGGCGTAGGTGGCGGCGTCGAGGGTCAGCGCGCGGAGACCGCCATCGTGGGCCTCGATGGGAGCTTGCGCTGGCGCGCCTCGGCCACCGATCCGCGGCGCCGTGTGCTGCTGGGGGGCGGCGGCTCCAGCATCGTGGCCGCGCAGGCACCGGAGCGGCTGCTCACGCCGGCGCGCCTACGGGCGCTGCAGCGCTTCTCCGACGCCCTGAGCGACTGGTTCGAGCAACCGGGCACGATCGCCGACGTGGAGTTCGGCTTTTCTGGCGATGAGCTCGTGCTGTTCCAGATTCGCCCGTTCCTCGAGAACGAGGCCGCCCAGGCGAACGAATTCTTGAGCAAACTCGACGCGCCCTACCTCGAGACCGCCGATCGCCCGATCGATCTCGCACTACCACCACTTTCGATCCAGGCCTCGGGAGGGGCGAGCCGATGACGACGTCCACTTCCGCCCTGCGCGTGTGTCTCCTAGGCCTCGCCGCCGCCTCGAGCCTCGTCCACGCCTACCCCCTCGACGGCTACGACTACACGCAGATTCGTCGCCTCGAGTACTACCGCCTAGCCCAGCGGGGCGAACTGCGCGGACGCCAGCTCCCCCCCGGCGCCCAAGCCGCCCTGGAGGACATCGCCCCCGCTTGGGAAGGCTCGACGGACCTCGACACCTTCACCCGCGACGAGGCCTACGAGCAACGCATCCGTTCCGTACTGGAAGACGCCTCGCGCTACGGCGTCACCGTCATCGACCTGACCGACCCCGAGGCACCGCGCATCGCTGAACACAACGCGGGCTTTCGCAGCAACGTCGGCAGCGTGGGCAAGAGCCTCGTGGCGGTGGCGTTCTTTCAAGAACTGGCCGACCTCTACCCGAACGACATCGCCGCCCGCGAGCAACTACTGCGCGAGACGCACATCGTGGCTGATGAATTCATCAACTACGACCACCACGAGGTGCCCATCTTCGATGTGGCCTCCCGAGGCCTCGAATACCGCGCCCTGCGCGTCGGCGACGAGGGCAGCCTGTGGGAGTATCTCGACTGGATGCTGTCGGCCAGCTCGAATGCGGCCGCGGCCATGGTGCAGCGTGAGTTGATGCTCCTGGCGCACTTCGGCGCGGACTACCCGCCGAGCGATGACGCGCGCGCGGCCTACTTCGAAGGCTTCAACACGCGTGAGCTGCAAGACCAGTTCCTGGCGGCCATGTCGGCGCCCCTGGAACGCAACGGCATCGACACGGAGCAGCTGCGCCAGGGCAGCTTCTTCACCCGTCACGGCAAGAACCGCATCGGCGGCATCACCAGCTACGGCACCCCGCACGAACTCGCCAAGCTGCTGCTGAAGCTCGAGGCGGGCACGCTCGTCGATGCCTTCTCCAGCCGCGAGATCAAGCGCCTCCTCTACATGACCCAGAAGCGGATCCGCTACGCCTCCCACCCCGCCCTGAACGAGGCAGCGGTCTACTTCAAGTCGGGCTCTCTGTACTCGTGCCAAGAGGAGGAAGGGTTCACCTGTGGCAAGTACAAGGGCAACCGGCGCAACATCCTGGCCAGCATCGCCATCGTGGAGTCGCCGGCGGGCGCGCCGACGTACCGCTATCTGGTGGCGGTCGTGTCCAACGTGCTGAAGGTGAACTCGGCGGTGGCCCATCAGACCTTCGCCTTGCGCGTGCATCGCATGATCGAGGCAGCCCACGCGGCGGATGAGCTGGATACTGCAGGAGCTGAGGACGCCGCCGCTACGCGCTAGTGGCGCAGGGCATTCACTCGGCGTCGAGACTCGCCTCGGCGGTGAGCGTGGTGGGCGCCATCACCAGGTCGTCCATGGCGAGCACGAGCTTGGCCAGCCAGTCGGCACCGCGCGGATCGTTGGCCAGCACCACGGCGATATAGCGGCGACCGTCGCGCTCGATGATGGCGCTGTCGGAATGGTAGGTGCGCCAGGTGCCGGATTTGCGCAGGAACGTAGAGCCCGGATGGGCCGCGTTCAGGGCGCCGACGAACTTGTGGCCGAGGCCCGGCTCGCCGAGGATCTCGCGCATCGCCTCGCACGCATCGCGATCGACCAGACGATCGGTGGCGAGGAGGTAGTAGAAGCGCGCCACCTGATGGCTGGTAGCACCGTGGGAGATGTTGTGCAGCGGGTCGCGCTTGAAGGCGGGTTCCTTACCGTAGCTTTTACCGAGCCACAAGCCGCCTCCCTCGTTCGCCTCATAGAAGTGATAGCGCTCCGACTGCAGCAGCTTCAACACGTAGTCCCGGCCGACGATCTCCAGCGCTTCACGCGCAGACGCGTTGGACGAGTGGCGAATCATCGCCGTGAGGTGTTCGCGCAGGGGGTCCTCCAGCGCGAGGGAACCGTCGTGGATGCGTTGGAATGCGGCCAGCAGAATCGTGATCTTGGGCAGGCTCGCCGCGTACATCATGGCATCGCCGTTTACTTGCGCGAGACGCGGGTGGGCGATGTCCGTGATGTCCACCAAGGTCGCCGCCAGGCGCCGATCGCGTACGGCGCGGCGCAGTCCCAAGCGATCGATGTGTCCCTCGAGAGATCGTTGCAACTCTCCGTCCACCGCCTGGCGCAGCTCAGGGTAGGCGCCGTGGGCAACGCTTGCGAGGCAACACAGGGCGGTGAGCGTTGAGACGATCAGTACGCGGACGGTTCCAAGCATGGACGCTCCTGGAAGCGCAGATGAGGCGATGGGACGACACGCTACGGGATCTCGACGCCAGAAGATGCGGCGTAGGTCCTCTGCGCCAGCACTCAGCGGCGCGCGGATTCGACGCGACCTGAAATAGGCCCGGCGCGCCCCCGAATCAAGGGCGAATCATGCGGCAAATCAGCGTTCTGTCAAGCTGTTGGGCTAGGCATCGGAGGGCGCTGACCGTTTGCCAAGCCACCGGGGTAACAGCAATCCCGTGCGCGCACGGTATGCCGCCCACTCCGGGTGGCGCGCCATGCGTGCCTCCTTGTACGCGATGTTGGTCGCGAACAAGGCACCCCACACCCAGGCCAGCACGAGCCACGGGAGCCAATGCCCCGCCACCAGGGCGAAGCTTGCGTACAACAACATCTCGCCCAGGTAGTTCGGGTGTCGCACGTGGGTGAAGAAGCCGTCGGTGATCAAGCCGGCGCGATGGCGCAGGGTGAAGTACTTCTGAGCGTCGGCGCCCATCATCAGCACCACGCCAATGGCGTAAACGAACACGGCGGTGCCGAGCATCGCGGCGGCGGGCTGTCGGCCCAGGCCGTCGGCGATGAGGAGGTAGGGCGCCAACCAGTAAGGCATGAGCACGGTGAGCAGCATCATCAGGGCGCCGCCGAGGCTCACCCGGCGCTCCCACGCGATGTCGGGAAAGTAGCGGTCCTTGAGCAACCAGATGACGCCGTAGCTGCCGTGCAGCCCCGCGTAGGTCCAGGCGGCCACGGAGTCGTTGTCAAACCACGCCATCAAGGCCAGGGTGAAGGGCAAGGTGCCGCCCTTCTGCAGGTTGATGACCCACGCCATCTTGAAGATCCGCCGGCCAGGAAACCCCACCGTCAGCGCATCGGTGAGTGCTCGCAGCCCGCGAAACCAGGCGCCAGGCTCGTGCTCGTGGACGGTGCTGTTCATCCATCGATGGTGACAGGCACACGCTCGCCGACCAAGCCCTGCCACCCTCGCGCCCCCCGTGGCGCGCCGGCGCGTAGAATCGCGGCCCATGCAAACGCTCAGCTTTCGCGCCGGCCCCGGCGCCATGCGCACGATTCGCGAAGCGGGATTCTCGCCGGCCCGGATCGGCTCCCTGCTGGGCGCATCGGGCGGGGCGAAGTGGCTCGTGCTCAGCCAACTCGATCGGGTGTTCGCGCGCGAGATCCTGCCGCACCTGGTAGCGCCCGTGTTCACCCTCGGCTCGTCCATCGGCGCCTGGCGCTTTGCCTGCTTGGGCCAAGCCGACCCCCTGGCCGCGATCGACCGCTTCGAAGCCGCCTACCTCGCACAGACCTACTCCGAGCGCCCGGACAGCGACGAGATCACCGCCCGCAGCCACGACATCCTCGACACCCTCTTCGGCCACCAGGGGGTCGGCGAGATCCTCGAACATCCTGTCCTGCGCACCAACATCATGTGCGTGCGGAGCCGTCACCTGACGGCGACGGAAGGTGCTGCCGTGCTCGGCCCCGCCCTCGGGGCGGCCGCCCTAAGCAATCTACTGAGTCGCCGCAGCCTGGGCGCCTTCTTCGAGCGCGCGCTGTTCAGTGACCCGCGCGACCCTAGCCCCTTTGCCGACGCGAAGGGCTTCCCGCTGCACACGGTGCCTCTGTCCAGCGCCAACGTGCGGCCTGCGGTCGCTGCCACCGGCTCGATTCCGATGTTGTTGAACGGCGTGCGCGATATCCCCGGGGCACCGCCCGGCATGTACCGCGACGGCGGCGTGATCGACTACCACCTGGATCTGCCCCAGAGCCCGCCCGACGGTCGCCTGGCGCTCTACTTCCACTTCATCGACCGCATCGTGCCCGGCTGGTTCGACAAGCGTCTGACCCACCGCCGCGCGCAGGCGGCACACGTTCACAACACGCTGCTCATCAGCCCTTCAGCGGCGTTCGTGGCGACGTTGCCGAACGGCAAGATCCCCGATCGCAAGGACTTCACCACCTACCCGCCCGCCGAGCGCGAACGCCATTGGCGTGTGGCGGTGGATCGTTGCCGCGCCATGGCCGACGAACTGAGCGATGTGTTAGCCACGGGCACGATGGGCGATCGCCTCGAGCCCCTGCTACCCTGAGCTGCTACGCGCACCTGTCCGGTCATTTCGCTGGCGGGCATAAGGTTGGGCACGGCCGCGCACAGCACGGGTTCAATGGCGGAGCGGGCCGTCATCGCGCTCGTGTAAGGTCCTTCGACATTCACCGGCGAGGTCGCGAGCGTGCATCATCGTCGCCGAAAAACACGTCTCGCCTGAGGGTTCTCCTCACTGCGCACGCCGTTGCTCACGCCGCCCCCTCGACGAGCGTGGGCGCTAGGCGTCACGGCTGTTATCCTCTGCGCCCCCAAAAGATCCAAGCTATGGAGAGCTCAGTGGAGATGAAACCGGATTTCGCCCAGTGGATGCCCCGTCGAACCGCGCTTGCGGCCGTGATCGGCCTCAGCGTGAGCGCTCAGGCGGCCAACTTTCCTGCTGAAGTCGAGGTAGACCTGCTGCGCGAAAGCGCCGGTAACGACGGCAACGCTGGCTTCACGCTCTTCAGCGACGAACAAGAGGTGTTCAGCCGCCTCGGCAGCTTCGTCGCGAACGTCGGGGATCTCAACAACGACGGCTTGCCGGACTTCGCCGTCAGCGACTCCGGCGTCAACCGCGCTTATGTCGTATTCGGCGACAGCAATGGCTTCCCCGCCACCCTGCGCCTGGACACGCTGGATCCGGCCGAAGGCGGCGACGGCTCCGCCGGCTTCGTGCTGATCGACACCGATCGCTTGCGCATCGCAGGGGCCGGTGACGTCAACAACGACGGCGTCGACGACATGATCTGGTCCTCCATCTCCCTGGCCGAGACCTACGTGCTCTACGGCCAGACCACCGGCTTCCCGGCCACCATCTCGCCGGAGGAACTGCGCGCGGCCAACGGCGGCGACGGCACCCTCGGCAGCGTCCTGCTGGTCGCCGGCGAGCCGGATCTGCGCCTCGGCGACACCGTCGCCGGCGCTGGCGACACCAACGGCGATGGCATCGACGACCTCATCCTGCGCGCCGGTGCCGGTGGCGACTGCAACTTCAACGTCACCTTCTGCTCCGGTGAGTACTTCCTGGTGTACGGCGTGGACGGCGGCTTCGGCGCCGGCATCGACCTCGGCGCCCTGCGCCCGGCCAACGGCGGCGACGGTTCCGCGGGCCGGGTGATCATCGGCCCCGCACGCTCGGATATCACGGCGCCCACGGCCGCGGTCGCGGGCATCGGCGACCTCAACGACGACGGCCTCGACGACATCGTCCTCGGCACGCCGGAAACGGGGGTTCAAGCTCCCGCCGGCCGCGCCTTCGTGGTCTACGGCGATAGTGACGGCAGCGCCGAACTCCTGCTCGCCGACCTGCTCGCGGAGAACGGCGGTGACGGCAGCATCGGCTTCGCCATCAACCCCGAGGTCGACGCTGACCTCAGCCGCGTCGCCGCCGCCAGCGCCGGCGACGTGAACGGCGACACCATCCCCGACTTGCTGATCGGCGCCGCCCTGGCGAGCCCGAACGGCATCACCGAGGCGGGCAACGCTTACCTGATCCTCGGCCAGGCCGGCAGCTTCGGTGCGGAACTCGATCTCGCCTCCCTGCGCGCCGGCGACGGCAGCGCCGGCAGCGTGTTCGAGACGGACACCGCCGACGACGGCACCGGCTACGCCGTAGGCGCGGCCGGCGACCTCAACGCCGACGGCATCGACGACCTCATCATCGCCGCGCGTCGTGAGGGCGCTGGCACCCTCCCCGGCTCCGTGTTCCTCCTCTACGGCACCGCGTCCGGCTATGCGCCCGTCGTCGACCTAACTTCACTACTAGCCGCTAACGGCGGTAACGGCGAGGCGGGCACCGTGTTCCAGGCCAGCTCCGCCGACGCCTTCGACGAAGTGCAGGCGATCGGCATCGGCGATGTGAACGGCGACGGCATCGACGACCTCGCCATCGGCGCCAACCGCGCCCGCGGCGTGGACGAGGGCTTCGACGACAACGGCGAGGCCTACGTGATCTTCGGCCGCCTGCCGCCGCAGCTCAGCACCCAGATCATCGGCCTCAACCTGTCGCTCGGCGCGTGCCGCAACGTGGACAGCGGTGAGACGGTCTCCGTCGGCCTGCCCGAGTTCGCCCTCGACGAGTCCTTCGACTGCGCCGCCCTGGATCTCACCTTCGCCCCCGGCGATCAGGTGATCCTCCAGGGTGAGGGCACGAACTTCGGCACCGCGCTGAACGGCAGCGTGATCGGCCTCGCCGACGGCGGCAACGTGGTCTGCCGCCGCGAGGACACGCTGGAGGAAGTCACCGTCGACATCGCGGCGGATGGCACCTGGGACTGCGAAGCCGGCGGCTTCAGCGCCCCCAATCAGGTGCCCGTCACGGTGATCGTACGTGGTAGCGCCGAGCCGCTGTTCACCTCGCCCGAGCGCATCTCCCTCACCCTCGACGGCATGGACACGCGCACGGCCGCCTGCCAGAACCTGACGGACCCGCAAACGGTGACGGGCGTGCTCGCCGATGTGCGCCTCAGCGAGACCATCGACTGCGAAGCCCTGGGCCTCACCGCCAGTGCAGGCGACACAGTCAGCATCCAGGGCCGCGGGCGTAACTTCGGCGCGGGCCTCTCGGGCAGCTTCGAGCAGCTCGCCACCGACGTGATCGTGCGCTGTGAGAACAACGTTCTCGGCGAAGTGCAGTTCATCACGCCGGCGCCCGGCGACAACACCTTCGACTGTGCGGCCACGGGCCTCACGCTGCGAAATGGGGACACGGTGACCGTGACCGTGCGCGGCGCCCTGCCAGCCGCCCAGGAGTAGGCCTCGAGGGGGCGCTCCGCTGCCGAAAGCGGAGCGTCCCCAAAAGCTGAATGCGTTCCGCGACAAAAGCACAGCGCTATGGCACCGTCACGAACCTGAAGCGGCACCGGCGACGAATACGCTCGGAATACGGCTCGTGACCCCACGGCCACCGTCAGTCCGCGCAACGAGGCCGTGCCCATGAGTTCCCCCCCGCCGCAGCCATCCCCCATCGCCGCCTGCTCCTTCTGCAGCAAGCCGCGCTACGATGTCGCGACCCTGATCTCCGGTGAAGGGGGATACATCTGCGATGGGTGCATCCGCCACTGTGCAGACATCCTGAACGGCGATGCGCCCGAGGCCGCGCCTACCATCGAGTCTCCGCGCGCTCTGCTCGAGCATCTCTCGAGCCGGCTGATCGGCCAGGAAGCTGCCAAGCGCCAGCTGGCCGTCTCCGTCTTCCACCACCAATACGGCAAGCGGGGCGCCGGCTCGTCACGCTTGCTGCGCAAGCAAAACCTGCTGTTCCTAGGGCCCACCGGTTCCGGCAAGACCTACATGATGCAGTCGCTCGCGAAGAGCCTGAACATCCCCATGGTCACCGTGTCAGCCACCGCCTACACGCAAACCGGCTACGTGGGCGATGAGGTGGAATCGATGCTGCGCTACCTCCTCGAACGTTGCGACAACAACATCGAGCGCGCCGAGAGCGGCATCGTCTTCATCGACGAGATCGACAAGATCGCCACCACGGGCTCCGGCCCCAGCGAGACGCAGTTCCGCGACGTCTCCGGCGCAGGCGTGCAGCAGGACCTGCTCACCATGATGGAAGGCACCGTCGTGCGCCTGCCCGCCGGCGGCGGTCCGCGCCACCTCACGCAGGACTTCATCGAAATCGACACGAGCAACATCATGTTCGTGGCCTCCGGGGCCTTCGTCGGCATCGAGGACATCGTCGAGCAGCGCTTGTACGAGAAGACCAAGGGCGAGAGCGATGAGCCCGAGGACGAACACCTCAAGCGGCAGGAGAATAAGCTCCGCCAGCAGGTGCTCATCGAGGATCTCATCGAATTCGGCCTGTTGCCGGAGTTCGCCGGACGCTTCGCGGCTTACGTGCCCTTCGATCATCTGCTGATCGACGACCTACTCGCCATTCTGCGCAACCCGAACGGGTCGCCCGTGTGTGAGTACCAGCGGTACTTCCAGGCCTACGGCGTGGAACTGGTGGTGGACGAGGGCGCGTTGCTCGCCCTGGCCGAACAGGCCGAGGCGCTCGCCACCGGGGCGCGGGGACTGCGTTCGATCGTCGATCGGTGCTTTCGCGACGTCTTGTTCGAACTTCCCGAGTGGCGCGGCGTGCGGCGCGTGGTGTTCGGCCGCGACGCGGCCCTAGGCACGCGAGAACCCGGGCTGGAGCACTAGCCAACCTAATACGTGGGAGGCCACCGCGAGCGACGCTCCTCCTGTTGCACCGTACGTCCAAGCACAAGCGCACCCATATCTCGGTGCCCGATCGCGAAACGGCTGTAGATCCGCTTCTTCGCTGCGGTAGACTGAGCCAATCCCTGCTCGTGCTGTGCTCCCGACCCCGGAGGGAATCCGATGCAAGCGACCAAGCAACAAGCGCTCGACGCTATCGCTACGCTACCGGACGATGCTGATCTTGACGAGATCATGTACCGCCTCTACGTGCTCGATAAGGTCAACAAGGGCCGCCAGGATGCTGCCAACGACAAGCTGACGTCCACCGAAGACCTGAGGCGAGAGATCGACAGGTGGTGAGATGGGCCGATCAGGCCAAGACGGATCTCAAAGCCATCTACCTCTTCATCGCGCGAGACTCAGAGTACTACGCCAAGAAAGTCGTCAGCGAACTCGTCGATAAGGCCGAGCTACTCAGCGACCTCCCGCACCTCGGCCGTGCCATACCAGAGCTAGGCGATGTCAGCGTGAGAGAGATCTCCGCCTACTCTTACCGAATCATCTACGCGGTCACGCCGCCCGACGATAGCGTCTGTGTCCTCGCTATCGTTCACAAGCGCAGAGACTTCGCCCCTTCTGAGATCGGTAGGTAGATCGGTGGTAATGTACTCTCAGTGTGACCCGTTTGAGTCGACCCTAGAAAACGTCTGCGAAGAACGCCCAGTACTCCGGACTCACCCGCAAGGCACCGAACAACTCCCGGGGCGAATGCCCCACGCCTTCAAGCTCCATGTAGCTATGCGCTATCCCCAGCTCGGTAAGACGGGCGGAGAAGCGCTTGTTCGGCCCTAGCACCGGATCGCTGTCGCCCACGATCAGCCGCAGGCTGAAGCTCTCCGGCAACGACTCCGCGTACTGCCCCGCGAGCGCCCAAGGGCTTTGTGAGCGGAAGTACTCCTGATCCCCGCCGTACACGCGGTCGAGCACGTCCTGAGCATGCGCCCGGCCGACGATGGGTGCCTGCTCCGGATCCAACACCTCCTGCATCGGCCCCGCGCTCAACATGGAGGCCGCGCCAAACAGCTGCGGGTACTTCAAGCCGAGGCGCGCGGCGCCGTAGCCGCCCATGCTGCCGCCCTCGACCAGGCGCCCGCTCGACGAGGCAAGCGTGCGGTAGGTCGCGTCGATGTGCGGCACGAGCTCACGCACCAACATCTGCTCCATCGGCACGCGCCCGTCCTTCGAATCCACCCACATGGCCTGCTTGAGGCCATCGGGGAACACGAGGATCATCGGCGGCGCCTTGCCGCTGGCCATGGCGGGCAAGAACATGCGCGAGACGATAGCGCTCGCCCCCTTCGACGACCCGTTGGTGCCGTGCAGCCAGTACACGACGGGGTAACGCTGATCCCCCTCGGCGTAACCCTTGGGCAGCAACACGTGGTAATCGAGCGCCATCCCGAGGACCTTGCTGTCGAGCTTGCCAGACTCCAGGCCCGGCGGTGGCGGTGGCGGCTTGCCGCCCCCAGGCGGCGGGCCGCCCTGGGCGAACGCCGCTGCCGATAGGAACAGCGAAAGCACTGCGGGGAACGCGAGAAGGCGAATCGATCGATGCATCATGCGGGCCTTATTCCGTCGTTAATCGGAAAGATCGCTCCCTTAGGGGACGATCATCACCTTGCCGACGTTCGCCCCTTCCATGGCTTTGGGCAGGCGCGCGTGGGCCTCGCGCAGGGGAATCTGCTCACGCACATCCGTGTGCCACACCCCACGCACGAAGCGGTCCACCACCTCACCGAACACCTGGCGCCGCGCATTGTCCTCGAGAGCCGGGAGCCAGGAGGATAGCCAGAAGCCCTCGATCGACTTGCCCATGAAGATCAGCTGCCCCAGCTGGTCGAGCACGGTGGGCTTGGTGTCGAGCAGGCCGTAGATGAGCCAACGCGACCGCGACGGCATGGCGAAGAACACCTTGGACGACACCTCGTCGGCCACGGCGTCGAGCAGCACTCGGGGCTTGGACTCGGCGATGAGGGCCTTGAGGTCGTCGGCGAAGGACGCCGAGGTCTGATCGAGGACGTGGGTCGCCCCCAGGTCCTTCAGCGCCTGGATCTGGCTGGCCCGGCGCACGAGCACGATGCTCGTGAGATCGCGATCGCGGGCGAGGCCGACCATCAGCTTGCTCAGCTGGCTGGCGCCGGCGGTAATGATCACGGCCGAGGACTTGGTGTTAACGACTTCATTGATCATGCCGACGGCGGTGAGCGGATTGACGAAGAAGGCGGCGGCGTCCTCGTCCTTGATCGCCTCCGGCAGGGCGATGCAGCTGCGCGCCTCGCCGAGGACGAACTCCGACCACGCCCCCGTGCCCGTCTTGGCCCGGGTGAAGGCTACGCGCTGACCGACCAACTCCTCACCACCAGCCCCGGCGGCGACCACCTCACCACAGCCCTCGAAGCCCGCCACGTCACCGCGCACGCGCGGCAGGCCGTACTCGCCCTTGATGAAGTGCACGTCCGAAGGATTCACCGGCGACATGATGAGCCGAATCAGCACCTGCCCTTCGCCCGGGGCCGGCACCTCGACCTCCGTCGCCTCCAGGTAGGGATCGAGCGACTCCACGTAGGGGCCACTGGGGGTGGTCGTGGTGAAGCCCTCTTCCTTGAGGGTGAGGGCGAAGCTGCGGGTGGGCTCAGACATCAGGGGTGGCTCCATCGAAAGAATGCGGGAAGGATACGCCGAACGCCGCCGGGACGCCCCTACGACGCGCGGCTTCTGGTAGCGTTCCCCCTCCCCCGCTCGCATAGGAGGACTCCCCATGGCAGGCCCCGCGCCCGACACCCCTGCACGCCTCATTTACGGCTGCATGCGCCTGGTTGGCGATGGCAGCGCCGCCGATCGCGAGCGAGGTAAGCGCGCCGTGCACGCGGCCGTGGACGCGGGCTACCGCACCTTCGACCATGCGGACATCTACGGCGCCGGCGAGTGCGAGCGCCTGTTCGGTGAGGTGTTGGCAGCGTCGCCGGGCCTGCGCGACGAACTCACCCTGATCGGCAAGTGCGGCATCCGCATGGCGGACGCTCACGGCCCGAAACGCTACGACTTCTCCCGCGAGCACCTGCTCACGAGCGTCGATGGGAGCTTAGACCGCCTGGGCGTCGAGCACCTGGATGTCCTGCTCCTGCACCGTCCCGATTACCTGTTCGACCCCGAAGAGGTGGCCGAGGCCTTCAGGACCCTGCGCGAGGCAGGCAAGGTGCGCACCTTCGGCGTCAGCAACTTCTCACCCTCTCAGGTAGATCTGCTCGCGAGTGCCCTCGACGCCCCGCTCGTCGCCAACCAGGTGGAGATCAACCTAAGGCACCTCGACACCCTGTCGGATGGCACCCTCGACCAATGCCTGCAACGACACATGACCCCCCAGGCCTGGTCGCCCCTCGCCGGCGTGATCAACACGGACCTAACGCCCACATTCACCACCGAAGACAAACAACGGCTAGACCAGGAACTCACCGAGCAAGCCACCCGCTACGAGGCAGCCCCCTGGCAAATCGCCCTAGCCTTCCTACTAAAACACCCAGCCAAAATCGCCCCCATCGTAGGCTCCACCACCCCCCAACGGATCGCAGCCGCTACAGCAACCACCCACCTCCAGTACACGAGAGCGGACTGGTACCGCCTACTGGAGGCCCGCCAGGGCAAACCAGTCCCCTAGCGAAGCGCGGCACACGTGCGGCCGCCATCCCCGCATGCCCAGCGGGGATGGCGGGCGCACGTGTTCCGCGCCCCGCCTACACCGCGTCCGTGGAGATGAACTGATCGGCAGCGGCGATGGCTGCCTCCAGTTCGCTGATCAAGGACTCCACGTCAGCCTCGATCACCGCCACTTCCCCGCGCAGGGAGGCGATCGCCTGGGCGTTCAGGTTGTGCTTGAGGAAGAGCACCTGATCGGCGAAGGGCGCCAGCGCCGGCGCGATCCGCGCCTCGGCCCGCCGCATGGCGCCGAGCATCTCATCGTAGCGCCCCCGCGTGTCTTCGAGCTGGCGACGGCTCTGCGCGCGCAGGCTCTCGCTGCTGTACTGATCGAGCTCGCCCTCCCACTCGCGGAACAGGGCGCCGGCCACATCCTCGATCGCATCGATCCGCTCGGTCACCTTGCTCGCCTTGGCCTGCGAGCGCTCGAGCTCACGGTTGAGGTCGTTGTAGAGGCGTTCGAGATCGCCACCGTCGAAGTCCACCACGCTGCGGAATTTCTCGAGGGCCGTGGTGAACTGCTCCGCGGCATCCACCTGCGAGGCGCGGGCGTCTTCCACCCGATCGACGAGGATCTCGCGCTTGTGCACACCGAACTGTTCCAGCGTGTCGTAGTAGACGGTGGAACAGGCGCCGAGGAGGAGAGCCAGGCAAGCGCTGGCGACGAGACGAGGGAGCTGCATGCGGTGGGGTCCTTGCGTGTTCTTGTCCGATCGATGGCGTGTCGCGTGCACGCGCGCGACTGGGACGGGAGTGTAGCGCAGGCACGGGGAGGCGCCGTGGGTGCGATCGGTGAACAGTTGTCAGGGCCGATCCGTCTCCTGGCCATCGCCGAGCGCGACAGCCTGGGCGCCAGGCGGACTGCCACCCACGCCGCCGACGCCCACCGCGGAGAGATCGAAGGCACCGCGACCCAGCAGGGCTCGCATGGCGTTCAGACTCTCCTGCTCGGTCACCCGTCGTTCGATGACCAGGGCGTCGTCGATAGGCGCCTCGGCCGGGCGTGGTCGCAGCACCAGGCGATGGCCCAGCGCCGGGGCGTGGAGGCCGTAGACCTGGCGGACGACCCCATCCGCGGACAGCTCGACCTCGATCTCCACCACGTGCTCGCTCGCCACCACCGCCACCAACGTGGTGAACCCTGCGGCGCGAGGGCCACGCTCGGCGAGCAGGTAGACATTCGCCTCGACCAGGGCACAGCTGAGGTCATCGCCGTGGTGGGCCGGCAAGCGAAACCCATCGCCGGACAGGCGAGCGGCGGGCAGGCGCCGCATGGGATCTTCGCCACAGGCCCGCAGGTAGCGATTCAGCTCCACCGAGTACACGTAGCGCACGAGCTGATCGCGGACCGAGTCCGGCCACTGCTCGATGATGCGGTCAGCCTGCGTGGGGGTGAGGTAGCCATCGACGATGCGCGGCGTACGGTCTCCCGGCGTGCAACTCACCAGCAGCAGCGAGGCCGCGAGGGTCGCGGCGAGCAATCGTCCATGACAGCGGCTAGCCAACATCACGCATCTTCGGGCGAAAGAAGGGCAAGCGCACATTATGTCGCCAAGGGGCACCAAGCTCCCCGATTGATCGACGATCGGTCGAATAAACCGATCGAATGATGCATCGCACCGTCGCCGCCTAGTACATGTGGCGTATCGCACCGCGCTCGCCGCCGCTGTATTCTCTGCACAAACTCGGTGCATCGATGCACCCTCAACGTGTTATCTATCGACCCCCAAGGAGCGGATGCGATGACCTCGAGAGTGAACTTGGCGATCGCGGCGGGACTCGTGCTGGCGAGCGCCGCAGCCACGGCACAGGTAGAGTTCGGCTCGGACCTCAAGAGCAGCTGCAAGCAAATCCAGGCAGCTATCGACGGCGATGACCTGAACCGCGCGCTGGAGCAAGCGCGCCTGTGCGTCACCGCACTGGAGCAGGAAGCGGAGGGCGCGCTGAAGGACCTGTTCCCGGAAAAGGTGGCGGACTACGAGCGCACCGACTTCCGCCAGGAGCGCGCGATGGGCTTCGCCAACACCACCGCCACCTACAAGAGCGCTCAGGCGACCATCCGCGTTGAGCTCACGGGCAGTACCGGCGGCGGTGGCCTCGGCGGCCTCGCCGGGCTGGCGCGCATGGGCATGGCGGCGGGCGGCGGCGCCATGCGTGTGGACGGTTTGGACGCGATGCTGGACGAGAGCGGCGCCGTCACCATCTTCCTCGCTGACGGATCGCTGCTGAAGGTCTCCAGCCGCGATATGCGCAGCCGCGAAGCCGCGACGGAGGGGTTGCCGCCGTTCCTGAACGACTTCCCGGTGAAGGAGATCAGCGACGCACGCAAGAAGTAAGCGCGGGACACGCCCTTGACGACCCCGAGCGCCGAGCGCGGCCGCCGCGTCCCCACCCACCTGCGCCTGCTCCTGGGCGCCGTGCTGGCGGTGGGACTCGGCTTGCTGGCCGGCGTGCTCGGAATGGCGATTGCGGGCCGCTGCTGCGTGCCTGCGGGGAGCGGGTTGGCCGGTCCCGGCATCGTCATCGGCTACGGCTTGCTGGCCGGCCTCGGTGGCGCGGTCCTCGGCCTGATCCTCGCCCTGCGCCTGGCCAGGCGGCCGCTGCTGATCGCGAGCGGGGTGGCGGGCGTGGGCGGCACCATCGTCGCGGCCCTCCTCGGGCTTGGGCTCTACAACAGCGCTCAGGAGTCCGCCGCGGTTCTCGAGGCCGCCTACGCACGCCTACCGGCCTTCGACCTCGTGCTCGAGGTGACGCAGGGCGCCCCCTTCTCGCGCTTCGAGGCGAACTGGGGCGAGCGTGCGACCACGGTAATCGATCGAGAGGGCCGCACCTGCCGACGCGCGCTGCAGGGCCGCGACGCGGTGCCCCTGCTCGAGTCCCTGCGTGCCGTGGAAGGGGTGCTCCTGCAATCACCCTCGCCTTGCGCGAATCGACCCGGTCCGCCCGTTCAAACCCTGCGGTTCCTGGTGCGTGAAGCGCTGCCACCGAACACGTCCGGTGAGCTGACGATCAGCGCCGCGTGCCTCGAAGCGTGGCCGGCGCTCGCCAAGCCCCTCGCCGCCGCCCAAGACGTGCTGGGACGCGCGGGGAGATGCCTCCCCTGAGACTAACTGGTCTGTCCCAGCGGTTTCGGGAGTGATGAGCGAGTCATTCGTCGGCGAGATGAAGGCGCACTGACGAGTAATGGCCTGAGCCATTGCGAGGAAGTGCAACGCGCAGATCGTGGACGAAGGGCTCGCTCAGCACTTTCGAAACCGCTGGGACAGGCCACTATTCGCTAGGTGGTAGTTCCTGGCTGTCGGCGGCCAGCAGCAGGGCCTGGGCATCCAACTTACCCATACCCATCATCGCTGCGATAGCGCGGGCGCGGCGCCCAGGATCATGGTCCGCCATGAGCTGGTACAGCACCTTCGGCGCGACCTGCCAGGACACGCCGAAGCGATCCTTGAGCCACCCGTAGGCCAGGGCCTCACCTCCGTCCGCCAACAGGCGTTGCCAGTACACGTCCACCTCCGACTGCGCATCGCAGAGGGCGGCTAGGGATGCCGACTGACCGATGGCAAATCCCGGGCCCGTATTCATGGCCAGAAAAGGGCGGCCCGCCAGTTCGAAGGACACGCTCATCACCGACCCCTCGGTCGCCGGCAAGCCGGCAGGCGCGTAGGTGGTCTGGATCAGGCGCGAGCGCGGGAAGATGGACGTGTAGTACGCCGCCGCGGCTTGCGCCTGATCATCGAAGGTCAAAACGGTAGCGACGTCCATAGTGTCTTGCGCCTCGCAGTGATCAAGAACCTAGACGCCGAACTCCGCCCGCAACTTCTCCACGTGCGCCATGGCCCGCGGACGCCCGGCACCGCCGTTGAACTTGTACTCCTGGGTGCCCTCGTGGAGCACTACGTCCGTGTCCAGACAGGACGTCGTGGCGTAGGTGAACCCAGCAGGCAGCTTGCGGTAGATCGGCGTGAAGTCGCGGCCGGCCGTCGCATCGTGCAGGGCCTGGATGGAGTCGATTACGAAGTACGTATCCTGGAAGTCACTGATCACGTAGTCCGTGCGCATCACCCGCTCGGGCACGAGCTTCACCCGATGGGGGCTCGGCGAGTAGAGCGAGTACAGGGTCTCGTCCGGCGAGGACAGGATGCCCGCCCCGTACACGCGCAGCCCCTCCTCCTCCTGGATCAGGCCGAACTCCACCGTGTACCAGTAGAGGGCACCGAAGTTCTTCAGGCGGTTGTACTCGATGGCGCGGCGTCCGCCGGCGCCGTAGGCCTGCACGTAGTCGGCGAAGAAGGGGTCCATGAGCATGGGCACGTGGCCGAACACGTCGTGGAACATGTCCGGCTCTTCCAAGTAGAAGAGGTCGTCCTCCACCTGCGTGTACTCCACGTGCTCAGGGGCGCGCCCCTTGTTGGCGTCGCGCACCTTGGTCGTCTGCGGATGCCCGCCGCGGATGAAGGCACCGGCGGGAAAGCGCCGGTTTTCCAGGTGCCAGAAGAAGACGTTGTCCGGAATGAGTTCGGGCACGGCGATCACGCTCCAGCCCGTGGCGGGGCGCAGCACCCTGTTCAGGTCCTCGAAATCGGGGATGCCACTGTCGAACTGGGGGCTCAGGGCATCGAAGCCGCGCATGAAGTCCTGGCAGGCGCGCCCGGGCAGGAGGCGGCGCTGGTTCTCGTAGAGCAGGCGCCAGCGCTCGTGTTCCGCGTCCGTGTAGCGGGGCTGGCGCTGGAGGCGCCAGGCCGTGGTGTCGAAGTCTTCCTCTTCCAGACGATAGCCGGCGGGACGGCGGGCATAACGGTGCAGGGCGCCGCCGGGGCCGGTGATGCCGTGGCCCGCGTCTTGGAGCAGCGGGTCGAAGAAGGCGTTGCCCATCTCGGGGATAGTGGTGTCGCGGGGGCGATCGGTGATCACGGAAGTAACCGTTCTGGGAGACAAAAACGGCTCGCATTGTAGCGCTTGCGGGCACGCGCCGCGTACTTGACAGGCGCGCTGCCAGACCGCGCGCCCGCGGTGTCCGGTGAGGGCTACGCTGAGGACAGCACGCCGTTGGCCCGCCGATCCCACCTGACGCCCCGTTGGGCGCACTGATGCCTGCGCAAGGATGATGACCGTTGACACCCCATCGAACAGGCGTATACTCCGCGCCCCTATGAACAAACTATCAATACAACTAGGCACCCATGACGCGAGGCAGCGCAGTAACGCGCGCCGTCGTGAGGCCTTCCTGCGCGTGCCCGCGTTGTGGCGGCATTGCCCCCGCACCGTGTTCGGCGGCCAGCGGCCGATCGTGACCTAACCCCTGCCAGAACATCGTTGGCAGGGTATTCCCTGTCAACCGAAAGAGCCCCGGTTGGCATGCGCTGATCGGGGCTCTTTTCGTTTCGCCCGCAAAGCGGGTTGGGAGGGACGCATGAGAATTCAGTCGTACCGCGACACGGCGCGCCACGCGCGCAGCCCTGGCGCAACGACGATGGTTCGCCCACGCAGCGCTCGCCGCGCGTGGGCGAACCCACCGAGGTCAATGGATGCCATAGCGGGTTCTGCCAGCCCGCGCGGCGCACCTACGCTAGCCATCGCATGCGTGCGTTCCGTGGAGCCATTAACCGCCACCAACCTGCTCAAAACAGGTACTGGAATTAGCTCAGTTGGGTAGAGCACGGACAGTTAACTCCGTAGTCCTCGGTTCAAATCCGAGATTCCTCCTTGGAAACCCCTGAGGCGAGGGTATCGCTTCGACATAGGGAGCCGTTCCCAGCGCATCGCTTGCGCAAGCCGCAAGGTGCGCGAAGAGCGATGGGCAGCAGCGGCAGCGACGGCGAGCCGTGCTTGCCCCGCCCGACCGGCGGCCCGCCCCTCGGAGCGCATCGATCATCCGGTCGACGCGCGACGCGGGGCGCACCGGCGGTCCGGTGGGAACAGGCGCAGCACGTCCTCGCCGCCACTGTGGGAACGGCACCCGCTTTACGCCGATCGCATGGGCGGTCGGACCTTTGAGGTGTAGCCGCAAGCTCCGCCTTTCACCGCAGCAAAGGAGAACGCACCAATGTTCTTGTTTACTAACCACATCGTGCGCAAGCACGAGCGCGGTCTCCTGTTTCACAACGGGGACTTCAAGCGCTTCCTCGACCCGGGGAAGTACCGGTTCTTCAACTGGCGGGGTCGCTACACCGTCCAGCGCTTCGATATCGCGACGCCGCGGTTTCAGCACCCGCTGACGGACTACCTCGTGACCTGCGAGGCGGACGCCACGGCGGAACGCCTCGAGGTAGTGAGCACGGGCGCCAACGAGGTGGCCGTGATCTCCTACGACGGTCGTCCGGCACAGGTGCTCGGGCCGGCGCAGCGGCGCCTGTACTGGAAGGGTGTGGTCGCGCTTGGCGTCGAGCGCTTCGACATCGAGCAAGACGTGATGCTCGACCTCCCCGTGGCACGGCGCTTGTTCACCGCCCACGAGCAGGAGCACGTGGACGGACTGCAAGCCGCGGTCAACTTGAGCGTGGTACAGGCGGGTTGCGCCGGCTTGCTCTACGTCGAAGGTGAGCTCGTGAAGTCGCTGGCGGCCGGCACCTACGCCTTCTGGCGTCTGCGCTCGGCCGTGCGCCTGGAGCAGGTGGACACGCGGGTGCGCACGCTCGACGTCTCGGGGCAGGAGATCCTGACCCGCGACAAGGTGAGCCTGCGCATCAACGTGACCGCCACCTACCAGGTGCGCGACGCACAGACCGCCTGGACGGCAGCGAAGGACCCGCTGGATCACCTCTACAAGGAGGTCCAGTTCGCCCTGCGGGCAGTGGTCGGCACCCGAACCCTCGATGCGCTGCTCGAGGATAAGGAGGCCATCAACCACTCGGTGCTCGAGGGGGTGAAGGCCCGCTTCGCCGCCATCGGCATCGAGGTGCTTGGCCTTGGCGTGAAGGACATCATCCTGCCCGGCGAGATGAAGTCCTTGCTCGGCCAGGTGGTGGAGGCGGAGAAGGCGGCCCAGGCCAACGTAATCCGTCGCCGTGAGGAGACCAACGCCACGCGTTCGCTCCTCAACACGGCCAAGGTGATGGAGAGCAACAGCGTCGCCCTGCGCCTGAAGGAGCTGGAGACGCTGGAGAAGGTGACCGAGAAGATCGGTTCACTCTCCGTGCACACCGGCGCCGGTGCCGGGCTCGAGTCGCTGCTCAGCGATCTCGTGCGCCTGAAACAGTAAGAGTGAAGGGGGGCGTCCAATGGGGGACGCCCCCGACGTAGGCTCGCGGGACCCAAGTCACCACTCGCCCGTTCGGCGAGCCCCGTATCGCCTCCGGCTGCCGCGTAAGGGTCGCATCCACGGCCAAACCCGGGCAGACTTTCGCGCCATCTCCCACCGCCAGCGCTCAGCCCCGACCCAAGGAGCTTATGACGTGTCCAGTCCCATCAGAACGGTCTTCCTTGTCGTACTTAGCCTCCTGATCCTCTCGGTCGATCGTGCGCTGGCTGCCGCGCCCGCGCCGGAGATCCCCGACGAGTGGCCCACCTGGCTGAAGGAGGCAATGGCCACGGAGCGCAAGAAGCGCAAGCGCACCAAGCCTGCGACGGCCGGCGATCTCCAAATGAAGGTGTTGGGTAAGCTCACGGAAACGGAGAACATGGAGGGCAGCCTCTACTTCGCCGTCGACATCGGCGCCGATGTCCCCGCGAGCTGCTGGGTTTACGGTCAACCCCAATACATGGCCACCACCGTCAAGCTGCTGGTCGACGCACTGCTGGCGGAGAACGCCAGGGTCAACGACACCCCGATCAAACAACGCATCGTCTACTACAACGATTTCGGCGTGATCGAAGACATGCCCTACATGGCCAACGAGTGGCTATGGGTGATCGAGCGCGACGGCGAGACCAACATCGGCCTGCTCAAAATGCGTGCGGCCCAGAAGGATGGCACCTTGTTTGTGTGCGCCCACGATCAGCTCGGCTATCGGGAGACCTTCGCCGCCCTGTTCGACCAGGTGATGCGATCGGCCACCTGGCCTCACGACTACCAGGCGCCCTACCTGCGGGGCATCCACACGTTTACCGTTGCCGGCCGTCCCGCGGGCCTCGCCTGGCACGAGATGCGGCAGGCCGAGGACGGCGACACGGTCACGGTGGTGGAGATGTCCATGGCCCTGCAGGTGGACGAATTCACCCTGAGCACGAGCGACTCGAAGGAGCTCGCTCGCAGCACCTCTGATGGCCAGGTGATCAACGCCTTCTCCGAATCCGCCGAGAACGGCGAGGTCACCACCGCCCTCAAGCTGCGTGCCGACGAGTCCGGCAACTGGAGCGTAACCGGCCGTATGCAGGGCAAGGAGGTCGCCTTCGACCTGGGCGACGAGGTGCGACCGCTCTCCATCCTCGGTGAGAGCCTCACCATGCGTGCCCTGCTGAAGGATGACACCCGCACGTCGGCTCAGATCCCCGTCTGGGTGACCGGGGCGGATCCCTCCAGCTTCATCACGGCCGAGTTCGCCCTGGGCAAGCGCGGCAAGAAGACCTCGCAAGGGTCTTACTCGGTGGGCCCCATCGCCATCGAGGGTGAGTACGAGCACGAGACGGGCAGCATGCTGAACGGCTCCATGTCGATGGCGGGTATCACCATGAGCATGGAACTCGTGTACTCCTCCGGTGAGCTGCCCTAGTGGTGCTGGTCGTCATGCTTCGCCGAGCCCTCGCCATTGCAGCGCTTGGCGGGACGATAGCGGCGTACGCTCAGCAAGGCGAACCGTACGTGGCCTCGATTCCCTTCGAGGCCAACGGCGTGCAGATCAGGCCCGGCGAGCCCCTCCACCTGACCCTGTCCCTGCGCCAGAGCGCGCGGGCCGCGGAACGCTACGCGCAGAGCACGGTGATCGTGGAGGCCGTTCGCCCCGATGCGCTCGATCTGGTGGTGGCGGGACAGGATCGCTTTACCTCGCCGCCGTTGCCCCGTCACTCCGAGGCGAGCTTCGTCATCGATTTCGACGAGCCCGAACTCGCCCCTCTCGATGCCCAGGCCAAGGACCTGGATCCGGCCAGTGATGCACCTCCTGCCACCGCGGATCTCGCCCGCCTGGTCTTCGAAGCACTGCCTGAGAAGACCTACGCGCGGAGCTTCGATCTCGCCTCGCAAGCCGTCCGCGCCGGGGCCGGCGACTGTACGGAGCACTCGGTGTTGCTGGCGGCCCTGAGCCGTGCGCAAGGCCTGCCAGCCCGCGTGGTGTTCGGGGCGTTGATCGTGGCCGAGGCAAACGCTGCCTACGGCCACGCGTGGAACGAAGTGTTCGTGGACGGTGCATGGCGCCTCGTCGACGCCACCCTGCCCGATGCCGAGGAACAGGCGACCCTGTTCTACGTGCCCATGGCCACCTTCGACAACGAGGGCCCGGGCTACACGCTCGGCCTGTTCGACTCCCTGGGCTCCCTGCCCTCGAAGATCTCGCTACGGCCGGCCGATAGGTAGGGCCGGCCGACCGGTTGCGCGCGTGGACTAGCTCTGCGTCGCCAACGCCCGCTCGATCTTCAGCTGCAACGCGTAGACGTGCGCTGCACTCTCCACGTCGCGACGCCCCTTGCCGTCCAGCATCTCGCCGATACGCTTGAGGCTGTAGGACGCCATCGCCACTGCCGGCGCGTGGTAAGCCTTGGCCGCATCACCCCCGTCGGCCATGGCCGACAGGCGCGCCACGTAGTTGGCCTGAAGCTGCTGGCGATAGGAGTTGATCTCGCCCTTGGCGTCGGCCTTGAAGATGGCGTCGGTCAGTTCCGTCATCATCTGGCCGAGGGTGTAGTCATTGCCGTACTCCGCGCTGTCGGTGAGGCGCTTCATCACCACCGGGTGCAGCAGGTGATCGAGGGCGACGCTTTGAATCGCCAGCACGGCATCGTGCACCTTCGGATCTTCCGTCTTGCCGAAGTGATCGAAGCCACGACGCTGGGGCAGCGTCTGGCGGAGCAGGGCCGGCGGCATATCGAAGGCATCGGGCGCGAACACCTTATCCGCTAGCATCGCCATCGCCTCGCGCTGACGGTCTGCGGCGATCGGCGTGAGCGGATCGCCACCGCCGTCCTGGCCCACCACCGCACGATCCACCTGCACGCCGCCCACGTAACGCGAGGCCACCATGGCCGAGTTGCGCCACACGGCGAGCAACGCCGT